>JANOJO010000725.1:0-2982 GCA_031418795.1 Bacteroidota bacterium
TGCCTATGCCGAAAGTAAAAACGTATTGCTGATACATGCAGCAGGCAACGATGCAAAAAATGTGGATGTTGCTGATCATTTTCCAAATCCAAATTACATAAGTGGTGGCAGGGCCGGTAATGTAATTACAGTAGGTGCCAGTGCCGAACCCAAGTCGGGCAGTTACACCGCCTCATTCAGCAATTACGGAAAAAAAGAAGTGGATGTATTTTCTCCGGGTGTAAAAATATATTCAACCCTCCCCGGCGGTAACAATTATGGCAATTTAAGCGGCACCAGCATGGCTGGCCCTGTGGTAGCCGGTATTGCGGCGTTAACACTGCAGTACTACCCTGCCCTGTCGGCAAAGCAATTGAAATATGTAATTGAAAAATCGGCACAAAAGCCAACAGAAAAAGTTAGTAAACCCGGGACCGATGATAAGGTTGATATGAGCGAACTTTGCAGAACCGGCGGCGTAGTTAATGCCTACGAAGCGGTGAAGTTGGCTGCAACCCTGGTTGGCGAAAATAAAAAAGAAAACCTGCCAAAGCCTAAAATGACACCGAATAAAAAGGGATAAGTATTTAAATATTATTATGAAAATCCCGTGTATAATAACATGGGATTTTTTTATACCAGCCTCAGTATTCCATAGCATCATCGTTGCGAACTTGTTCTGTTCTTCTTTCTTTTTAGTAAAAAGAAAGAAGAATCAATCCTTTCATCAGCATACCATTGGGGAACTTTAATCGAAGCGAAGATTGTCTGAACATTGATTTAGCAGGATTAAGTAGATTATTTTGATTAATAAATGTCAATCCTTTTAATCCAAACAATCCACCCAAATCCCCATTCATACAAAACATTTTTGCTCAAATTTCTGTTGATAAACAAGTTTTATTGAACAAAAAGGTGCGTATATTTATGAGTTGGCAGTAATTGTAAAATAATGAGAGAAATCGAAGGTTCTATATTTTCCCATTTAGACTTGACGAATCAAGAGAAGGTTGAGAAGAGCAATATTTCGGGCTCTAAACCGCTCCTTGTAAACACCTTTGTTGACCTAGTCAAAAAGATAGCAGTTTTATCCTTTCATAATAAGGACTTTTTATTATTTTTTCGTGGTCAATGAAAAGACCATTTAAACCGGTCTAAAAATTCTAGTTTTTATCCAAGCATTTACAGAACCCAAAATGGAGAAAACTTAAAACAGCAATTGCTTGATATTCGTTTTAAGATATTAGAGCAGGCTTCTAATCTATTAGTCAAAAAGTTTGAAGAACATGGAATAACGGATAGCCTTGCAGAATTAAAGCGACGAAAATTTATTCAATGGGCTATTCTCCAACATTATGAGGTTTGCGATACACCTTTACTTGACCTAACCCAATCTTTGAGAGTTGCCTGCTCATTTGCGTTATCAAAAGCTGGAACCTCTGGATATATTTTTGTGTTTGGTTTGCCATACTTTACAAACCGTATAACTTTTAATTCCGAACAAGATATTGTCAACATCCGGCTGATAAATATCTGCCCCCCACAAGCATATCGTCCGTATTTTCAAGAAGGTAACCTTGTAGGTACTGCTGATGTCTCAAACGATTATGAAGATAGAACGGAATTAGACTTTAAGAGGCGCCTAATTGGAAAATTTAAAATTCCCAACACTAAGGAGTTTTGGGGAGACCAAAAATCACTCATAAAATATCTAATGCCTGACGACGACCAAATTAAAGTGCTTTGCGAAGAAATAAAAATAACTTTAGGGCAACAGAATGATATTCAGCAAATGTTTTCCGGTAAATGGAGAAATGAATATGAATTCAGTGATGGTAGACGGGGAAGCGAAATTGTCGAGATACAAAACGGCAATGAATATTATGCAAATGGAAAACATTGGTTCAATTTAGATTCTGTCTCAATTGATAAAGGAATAATGAAGTTTCGAAAAGTTGGATTAAGAAATGATAGTCGAAAGGTGTTCAACACTCTTCATATAGTTGATGCAAACAGGTATGAGGGATATGAATCGGGAGGAATAAAGGTAACTTATAGTCGAATTCCCTCGGGCGCAGGTGTTCCGCTTCGATTTTCGCCGCCGCCTGTGTCTCCGACCAGCGGCGAATAAAACTCTTTAAACTAAATATTTTCTTTCTCCAACTCCAAAAATCTTTCAGCAAAAACAATAAACTCAATTACCCTTTTGCTTTCTGTTCCATCGGAACAAAGCTACACCTTGGTTTCGCTCACGAACCAACTTCGTAAAAAATAAAAATCAAAAAGGTTAAATCAAAAAATGGTTCATGAGTCACGAACCTTGGCATAAAATCTAATAAAATCCTTACCTTTACAGCAATGAATTATGGTGCAATAAATATTGATCCTGAAACAATGAGCGGCACTCCTGTTTTTACAGGCACCAGAGTTCCTGTGCAATCCCTGTTTGATTATATTGAATCAGGAGAAACTTTAGATGAATTTTTAGAAAATTTCCCTTCTGTCAGCAAAGACTTCGCTATACAGGTTCTTGAAATGGCTAGCAAAACTATTACCTCTGAAAAAGTTTTAAATGAAAATTTTGCTTGATGAAAATCTCCCTACAAAGTTGAAATATGACTTTGGAGAAAATCATAAAGTCTTTGCAGTTCGGGATATGGGCTGGTTAGGAAAAAAGAATGGAGAACTTTTAGGACTAGCTGTTTTCAATCAATTTGACGTTTTATTGACCCTTGACAAAAATTTGAAGCATCAACAAACCATTCATAAATTCGACATCAGGTTTATTGTATTGATGGCAGTTGATAGTAAACATCAGACTCTTCAACCATTTCTGGAAAAAGTAAAAACTTTGTTGAACAGCGGTAATATTCCCAAAGTTTCCGAAATTTTCCTTTAATAATCCTCCTTCGGCTAACATGTAGGTAGATATATTGCCACGGTCTGGTTTTAAACCAATGGCGTATAAAACTCTTCAACCTGAATATTTTCTTTCCCCAACTC
>JANOJO010000726.1:0-5109 GCA_031418795.1 Bacteroidota bacterium
CCGGCTTTTGCAAATACATCTCCAGGCTCAGTACCATCTATTATAATTTTTGCTTTGATAATAATGGATTGCCAATCTTTATTATAAAAAGCAGCGCCGGTAATTTGATTGCCGTTTTTAATTACATCATTAAACCTGAAATCAAACTGAACCTGTAAATTTTTTTCATTCGCCGCCCATGCTTTAAAAATACTGTCACCAACACGGGGTTCAAAATTTGTATTGCTTACCCAACCGGTGTTCAGTTTATTTTTTCCATAATGTTTGTACAATGCCTGTCTGAATTCTTCCCACATTCCTGAGGGCAGTTGATCATTTCCGTCTGTACAACTTACACCTGCGGCAGTCAACATGCCGCCAAGCATATTTGTTTCTTCAATCAATATTGTTTTTACTCCCATTCTTGCACATTGAATGGCGGCAGCCGTGCCACCCGTGCCGCCACCAATTACCAGTACATCTGTTTCAATTGTTCTACGCTGGTTTTGACCAAGAAAAACAACTGGCAATAAGCAAAAGGCAATGAGTAATTTCTTTTTCACGATTTCAAATTAAACAATAATGCAATGAAAATAAAAATGTTCCGCACCTGGCGGAACATTCTATTTCAAGGGTAATGTCTTAATTTAAAAAAATCAGAATGGAAGATCATCAACCGGCTCCGTCATTTCTGCGGGTGAAGAAATTGATGCAGGAGACGAAGAAGAAGAAGATGCAGCAGGAGATGTTGCACCATCACCACGGCCACCAAGCAATTGCACTTCACGTACACGAAGTGAAAGTGATGCGCCGCTGGTTCCATCTTGTCTTGTAAATGATCTTACTTCCGGATTGCCTTCTACAAATACCTGCTTGCCTTTGGTGAGGTAAGGTGAGATGGCTGTTTTGTCTGTCCAGTAGGCACAATCAACCCAGGTAGTTTTTTCCTGTTGTGCACCCTGGCTGTCTTTGTACTTTTCAGTGTGGGCTACGTTGAAGTTGATAACGCTTTTACCATTCACTGTGTTAACCACGCAATCTTTGCCGAGGTTTCCGATAATCTGTAACTTAATCATAGTGCTCAAATTTAAATCGTGTTTAAAAAATTATTTACAAGGCAAAGTAAGGAGATTCAATAATACCAACCAATACTACTTTGTGGGTATTGTCCACATTTTTTATTTTGTATGTTTTTTAAGAATGGAGCGGCTTTAAAAAACTTCAAAATAAAGCCAGCATCTTTTCCCTCCCGTCTGAGGAAGGACGGATATAGAGTACTGCCTCATCTTCACTTTACTTAAACATTCAACATCTTTCAATAAGTGTATCATTCATTTTCGGGCAAAAGACTGCTCCATTTCCCTCCCGCCTGAAGCGGGACGGGGGAAGCACTATGAAAATAAATTATTTCAAATGGGGGTGGACAAAAAAGCACCAACAATCCGTAACTTCCATACCATGGTAAGCAAGTACGATAATCACGCCTACAATAAAAATCTGCAACCGTTTGCAAATAAATTAAGGAAAGAAATGATCCCGATAGCTATCGGGACTGAAGCATGCCTTTGGAAATATGTGCTTCGAGCAAGACAACTTAAAGGTTACCAGTTTCGCCGCCAGAGGTCCGTATTAAATTACATTGCAGATTTTATGTGCTTTGAATTGATGCTCATCATTGAAGCAGATGGTGGCTATCATAATTGGGAAGAAATTTCTGTAAAAGATAAAAAGAGGCAAACTGATCTTGAAGCAGCAGGTTTTACTGTTCTTCGTTTTACAAATGAAGAAATATTACATAATATTCATGCTGTTTGTTCTTTTCTTGAAGAGTGGATTGAGAAGAAAATTAATAGTGCATCACCAGAGTAATTTTTATCGTTTGCTGAAAAGGTATTTCGCTTGTCAGTGGCAAAATAGACTTCAGCTTCTTTTTGCAGTCTCTTTTGTATTGGAAGCTGTCCTTCTCCAGTGGGTTTTTTCCACCCCTTTCTGCAAAGTTTTTATTATAGAAATCCTTCCCTCGTCCCGCTTCAGGCGGGAGGGAAAGGGAACATCACGAAAAATGAAGAGCATAAAAAAAGCCACTCCAACTTTCATTGGAATGGCTTTGGTCCGAAACCGTCCTTAATAAAATATCCTTACTGTTTTACCAGTTTTAAAATTTTCCTGTTATCACCCTGGCGAACTTCTACAATGTAATTGCATGCTTTCAGTTCTTCGCCAAAGCGGATATGTGAATTGTTGCTATCGCTTATTTCTATCTTCTTCACCTGCCGGCCGATTGCATCATAGACGGTTACCAGTTCTTTTTCATTGCTGCCATTTTCCACTGACGCAAATTACTTTTCGTCGGGCCGGGGTCCTGTGTAAAAAAGTCAAATCCGGATTTTGATATAATATTTATTTATGAAATTTGTATGCCCCATTATCCGTTTGGCTGATTTTTGCCCCTAAAAGAATTGCCGCCTGCTCTATGCTTTTTTTGTAATGTTCCCTCAGTTGATCAAAGGACATATCCTTTGTAGCTTCATATGCTTTCTCTTTCAATTTCCAAACTTCTTCTAAAGCTTTGGAGACATACAGATCGTTAGTCGTTTTCATACATTAATTGTATTGGCGTTACTAAATCAAGCGGATAAAAAAAACCTTCCCGCTCATTAATAATTTTAACTTTATTCCGTTTGTTGACATTTGACAAATGTTTGAAATTCCATGAAAGAAGAATATCAAAATTCTTAACTGTTGCTAATCCGATATGTCTTGCATCATCATATTTTCTTTTGGGTATTATCCCTTCAGCAACATATATCTCAGCCAGACGTGCTGATTCCTGGTTAAAAACTTCGTAAGGCAACTCATAATTCTGTATTACCTGCAATAATTTCAGTTTTTTACTTTCATTTTCTGTGCGGAGAATTTCATCTAAAACGACATCCGAAACATATACTTCATAAATGTTTTTTTTAATAAAATTGTTGAAAAACTCTTCTGTCATACTTTTGAAATGAGGCGCATCATCTGCAAACAAAAAGTTTATTATTGAGGTATCCAGATATACCTTTAATTTTTTCATTTTTCAAAGTTAAATATTCTGTATCACTTCCGGTTTCCGGCTTCATCACTATCCGGTTAAAAACAAAGAAAAAAGCTACCCCGTTTTTACCCGTGGTGGCTTGGTCCGAAACCGTCCTTAAAATTATATCCTTACTGTTTTACCAGTTTTAATGTTTTCCTGTTATCACCCTGACGCACTTCTACAATGTATTCAATGTTGATGAAGGTTTGACAAAAACGATAGCAGGCCTCTGCTTGACCATCAGTCAACCTTTTTGAATTTAATCATTATTTGTTTTCAAAATACTCTACTGGAATTTCAGATTGACGAATATTAGATTGTAAAGTATCAATTTTAATCTCTGAATGATTTGGTACAGGAACAGTGACAGTGGTGTTCTCTGATTTCTTTTGCATTACTATATGACTACCTTTTTGACGTACCTGAATAAACCCATGGTTAGAAAGGATCTTACAAACATCTTTTCCTGATAGTATTTTTAATTTACGCAATTGCTATTTGCATATTTGTTATAAATACATCAGTTTTTAACCTTGATGCTATTTCGTCTTTTGAGGCATATTCGAAAAATAATTCAATTGCTTCCTTCAGGTTGATTTTAGCTTCTTCTACCGTATTGCCCTGGCTGGCAACGTCCAGCTCCGGACATAAAGCTGAGTAGCCATCTTGCTCTCTTTCTATTATTGCTGTAAAATTTTGAATATTTTTCATCATGTAAACTTTTTATAAAGCTACACAAATAATAAGACACATGAAAATGGAAGCATGCTTTTGCAACGAGAAAAACTCCAGAACTTAAATAAAAAAAGCCACCACGTTTTTAACCGTGATGGCTTGGTCCTAAACCGTCCTTAAAATTATATCCCTACTGTTTTACCAGTTTTAATGTTTTCCTGTTATCGCCCTGGCGAACTTCTATCGATAAGTTTAGCCCCTAAATCCCCTAAAGGGGACTTACCCGGCTATTTTTCCTTGATTTGACTTTTGCACAGCTTTTTGCTTTAATTTTTCTATTGTGCTTTTTATCTTTTCAATCACGAGACTTGTATCCTTCATCACCTCATCATTAGTGAACCGCAATATTTCAATTTGAAATTCTTTTAATATTATATCCCGGCTGATATCATACTCCTTATTTTCAGCATGTAAATGAATTCCGCCGTCTATCTCTATAACAAGTTTTACTTCATGACAATAAAAGTCAGCAATAAAATTCCAGATCGGATGTTGCCTTCTGATGCGTACACCAAGCTTTTTATCAGAAACTTTTTCCCAGATCATTTTTTCTGCTATAGTCATATCCCTGCGTAGCCTTTCAGCAATTTGAAAAATTTCTTTGGGTGCTCCATAATGCATACTTGTTGACATAGCTTGCTGAATAAAAATTGAAGATGAAAGTTAAGCACTAAGCCCAATTATGTAATGCAGTCAAGTCCCTCCTGAGCTTGCCGAAGGATAGGGGATTTAGGGGCAAAGAGCTAAACAAAAAAAAGCCATCACGATTTTACCGTGATGGCTTGGTCCGAAACCGTCCCTAAAATAATATCCTTACTGTTTTACCAGTTTAATTGTTTTCCTGTTATCGCCCTGGCGAACTTCTACAATGTATGCACCCACTTTCAGGTCTTCACCAAATTTGATTGGTGAGAAACTATCGCCGCTTTCAATCTTCTTCACCTGTCTGCCCACAGCATCATACACTATCACCTGCACTTTTTCATTGCTTGCACCATCCAGTATCAATGTGAACTGATGCTCGGATGGGTTGGGGTATGCTTTTACTGTGAATGGTTTGATTTCAGGAGCTACTTCCAATTGGACACTGCGGGTAATTGTATTGTTTACTATTGGCGCAGGACCGCCACTGCAAGTTCCACCGCCCGCTACATAAACCTTGCTGCCTGTATTTACGGATTGCAGATCAGTTTTTGCTGTTACGGCGTTCCACTTGCTGGAGAACCAGATACCTCCGGCCTTCCTGTAATAAGTAATGGCGATTTGCTGGGTGCAACCATTCTGGAAAGCTATCATTTGGAATGTAGCCCCGCTTTCTA
>JANOJO010000727.1:0-2919 GCA_031418795.1 Bacteroidota bacterium
AAAAAGAAATGGAGTTTTTGAAATGAAAGTGGAGAATTCAAAAGACCAAGGTGAAGTTCAAACTGAAAAAACAGGTGGCATCGGTTTGATGAATGTTAAGAGGCGTCTTGAGCTGCTTTATCCCAAGCGGCATGAACTAATCATTAATAATGAGTTCGATAAATATTCTGTTCATTTAAAAATTAAAATATAATAAGCATGCTTTCAGGAAATTTATTATCCGGGAGTAAGAAATTTAAAACTTTAGGGCTCTTTCTGATTGTTTTTTCAACAATGTTGTTAGCTGGCATTTTTATTTTAATATTTACCAAATGATTAATTGTGTCATTATAGACGATGAGCCCCTTGCAAGGAAAGGTTTAAAGGAATACATTGCTGATGTAGATTTCTTACAACTTACCGGGGAGTTTGATAATCCCGTCAAAGCGGCAGGTATTATTAATTCAGGAGAAGTCCAGTTACTTTTTTTAGATATACATATGCCAAAGATCACAGGTCTGGATTTTGTGCAAACCCTGCAACCGGTACCACCCGTTATTTTTACTACTGCATTCCCTCAATATGCACTGGATGGGTTTGATCTCAATGCACTGGATTACCTGGTAAAGCCCATTTCCTTTGAACGGTTTTTAAAAGCTGTACTGAAAGCAAAAGAGTATTATGAAATAAGGCAGCAGTTCAATAAAGAAGCCGGCGGGCAGGCAACCGATTATTTTTTTATAAAAGCAGATAATAAATTGGTGAAAATATTCCTAAATGAAGTATTGTTCGTGGAAGCGCTTCAGAATTATGTAACCATCCATACTCCGGAAAAAAAATATATTACTTACCTCACATTTAAATCAGTGGAAGAATATCTGCCCTCTGACCGGTTTATCAAAACACATAAATCATTTATCATTTCTGCAAAAAAAGTCGACAGCATTGAAGGCAATGACATCCGGATCGGTGCGCATCATGTGCCCATCAGCCGCAATTTGAAAGATGAAGTGATGGAAAAATTACTGCATGGAAAGTTTCTCAAAAGGTAAAAAAACCACCCAAATAAAAAGGTTGACTCTTATCAACCCATTGTATAATAATGATCATGGCTGAAATAAGAACAAGCTGCAAATCATATTCTAATTAGTTTTTGTTTAATAACTCCGGCTGCTTTAGTATAGCCGCCTTCTGCTCCATCTACAAAATGGACATGCTTATCATCAAGGTCCCGAACATAACAGGACATGACAGATTCTTTACTCGTATACATCCCATAAAGTATTTCTCCATCAAGTTCTATTTTTTTTAATGCAGCTTCCAGCAATTCCCGTTGGTGTGCAGTGCCGGAGATCACAGTATTAATTTTCCCATCAATAACAAGGGTATCCGACAGTTCTACCAGGTTGTGCAGATACACTTTCCCTTTTTTAGTTTTAAAATAAAAATATCCCAGGATGGTTTTTAACCAGTTTGTTAGCAGGTAAAGTAGTTTGAAACCACCCATGCGGGCTCTCATTTCTAAACCAATTTTTGCAAGTGTTGCTTTCAGTTTTAATTTACCAACACTTATCGGCTTTCTTACTTGGGGTGCGCCGAATATGGTATCAACACTGTCCATTACTCTTTTAAAAGCAATGGATTGTTTTACACCTGAACGGGCCATCACAATTAAGCTTACTACTTCGAAAGTATCATCCGGCGGTTTTATTCTGTCCCATCTGCACTGCATACCGCTCAGGTCAAGTTCTTCTTTAGCATCAGGAAGCAGGGCAAACAAATAATCTGGGCCTTTGATTTTTTTCTCAGCGTAGGTTAACCCATCGCCCAATAAAACAGGAATAGCAAATAATTCTGAAGTTTTTAATTTGCTGATATTGATTGCATGGCCTTGTTCATAAATATCTGCAACAGGTATTTGTCCTACCCGCAAGTCCAGATTGAAATTTGTCAATGTATTTTCCCGATGCTTTGACAAGGCCATCATAATAACATCTAAAATGGTTGGCGGTATAATAAATGTTGCGCCATCACCACCAAAAAAGAAAGGCACAGTAATGTTGGCTTTTAAAGCAAGATTAAGAACTGCCACAATACTGCCTGTAGCCACCAGGTTTATTGTTTCATAACGGCCTTCCAATATTGCAGCAGTAGAATTTTTTACATCGGTGATGATAACATGCCAGTTGCCGGGCAATTTATAAAAAAGATGATCCTCCATCAATAGATCACTGAGCGGAATTTCATTTATGGGTAACCTGGAATAGAACAGGTCATTGTTTAGTGCCGACATATAAGGTGTTACTGTTAATTTATATGGTAAGTTAAGATTTTTGCGGTGTTGACTGTTTACTCATTCGGGTTATTGGTGCGTATTACTTCAGTGCCTGACTGCATACCAAAGGCAAAATATAATGCCGCCGTTGGCATGAAGCGGGAGAATCAAGTCAGCGAAGGAAGTTATTTCCTTTTTGAAAATATCTTGTCAACAGAAATTGATAGGAAATAAAAAGTTGTTAAATAAGCATAGTCTTTAAATAAAAAAAATTCAAGAGAATTTGTCCTTTTATACTGTATTGTTATTAATAAGGAAAGAATTAGAACACTTAAAAAGCTTGAGATTTTAAAAATTCTCTCTAATAAAATTTCCCGTTTTAAAATTGCCTGGTCAATTGATAAAAATATTACATTAATAAAATACCATGTTATTGAAAAGCAAAATGAAAGAACAATTCTAAGGTACAGTTCACTATCATTAAAAAACTGTTTGTTGAATAAATATATGCTTGTATACCAGAAAGGCATTAAGACTATAATAGAAACGACTGTTGTCTTTGAGTAAATGTCAAGTTTATCGAGAAATTTTAAGTCCATTTTGTTTCTTTTCGCATTACTCACATTTACGAGATACAAAGCTAAGAAGAATTACCGAACGATGAA
>JANOJO010000728.1:0-1639 GCA_031418795.1 Bacteroidota bacterium
GGGGTTTTCGCAAGAATGATTTATAAACTATAAAGCTGTTTGCAGCGAAACCCCGACGTTTGATAAACCTTGAATAAAGGAAACCCAAACCACCTTCACTATTGCGTTACCATTTTAAGAAGATAGAATGCCTTGCATTCAATTTGAAACACTTTTATACGTCGGGGTTTTGCAGTTAGTTCTTTTTACTTTTTGATTAACTTAGCGAAAACCCCGCCGGGACAAAAGAAGTAGGAGAGTAGCAGATGATAGTTTTTTAGATGATAGATGATAATTGATCCTGCTGCGGCAGGTTTTTTTGTTTTATACATTTGTTCAAATTTGAATTGATAATTAATTAAATTTGGAACAAACACTGCGCAAAGCAGAGAGTTATAGCCAATTTTAGAACGACAGTATGCCAATAATTAGAAGTTCAGACCAAAAGAGTAAGACACTTGAAGAATTCTACAAAGAACTGACAAGTAACAAAGCGACTGTTGTTGAAAATGAAATAGGAAAAGCAATGCTCTCCTTTATTTCAATGATTAACGACACATTCATTGACACTACACTATATGGTTTGACTTCTCATTATTCACTTGTTATACAACGGACAGACAATTGGGAAGGCGGATGGTATGTAACAATATATAGCATTGGCGACAAAAAATTTCAGTTTGAATACAAAATGACTGAAACAAAAAGCCCCTGGAATTATGCAGTTGTAAAAGGACAAGCTAACACTATTGAAGAAGCCAAAGATTTTTTAATTATTGCAATGACAGAAAGTGAAGGCTGGACTGACAACAAAGAATTGAAAAAAATATACGATAAACTGAAAGGCAGGAAATCTGGAAATCTAAAATTTACTCTATGGTTAGAGTTTGAAGAAGTTGACCCAAAGAATTGGAATATAGAGAATGAGTTCTGCAATATACACGTTGACTTGGAAGACGGACGACATTATGGTTTAACTGTTTGGACTTATAAGTTTTTAGAAACAGCCATTAACGAAGACAAGAAATCTGGACAACATCTATCCGGACTTTACCAAAAACCACCAGATTTGTTTGTAAAAGAACTGACAAGAGAATGCATTGAACAAAGCATTCAAGATTTACTGAAAATTGATGACCTTGATAAAATTTTAAACCCGAGTATTTATGACAAACGAAGCAACTGAAATAAAACTGGCTATAACATCGGTTTGGCAATATGGCGGGGCGACGAATATATTTTCAGCATTTTTTTCGCTAATCGGCTTCAGTTTCAGCCGACGAATAACGCCGAGCAATAGAACAAACAATGAAGTTTTTTTGTCCCGGCGGGGTTTTCACCTGAATGATTTATAAACTATAAAACTGTTTTTGTCCCGGCGGGGTTTTCGCCTGAATGATTTATAAACTATAAAACTGTTTGCAGCGAAACCCCGACGTTTGATAAACCTTGAATAAAGGAAACCCAGACCACCTTCACTATTGCGTTACCATTTTAAGAAGATAGAATCCCTTGCATTCAATTTGAAACGCTTTTATACATCGGGGTTTCGCAGTTAGTTCTTTTTACTTTTTGATTACCTTAGCGAAAACCCCGCCGGGACTAAGAGTTAGTGGCAAGCTTTCTCTTACACTTTATTGCTAAATTTGAGCATGAGCAA
>JANOJO010000729.1:0-3386 GCA_031418795.1 Bacteroidota bacterium
TTTTTATTAATGCGCCGGCTCCCCAAACAAATTTTCTTTTATCAGTTATATCTTCTATACCTTTTCCCTGTTCCCCAACTGCAATCGTGTGTTTGACCTGTTCAAACCATGGCTCCGGATTTAATTCATATTGTGGAAAAGTTTGCCCACCACACAATCCAATCTCAGGATGATTATTCATAAACTCAAAAGCAATTTCGACCCAGTCTTCAAATAACCGGTTGTCATCATCTACAAAGGCCACAATTTCAAATGCTGCTGCTTTTATGCCCGCTAATCTTGCATAAGATAATCCCTGTCTTTTTTCAGAAACAATACGAAAGGGAATTGCACATCCCAAAGTCCTCCAGGCTTTTTCTGTTACGATAATTGTTTGGTCCGTAGAATTATTATCAATAACAACAAGTTCCCATGCAATTTCTTTTGTAAATTTTTGTTGGGCAATATGCCTTAGTGTTTCTTCAATTCTTTTTTCGCTGTTATAACAAAAAACAACCAACGAAATTCCATTTGTAAGCATTTTAAAATTATTTGCTCAGGCTTTTTTCCGTTGATGCAGCCGGGTTATTCAGGTTGAAAAATAATTCGTGTCTTTTTTCACCGTAATACTTTTGTATCAATTGAAAATTATAATCATTCCCTGAATCAATATTCATTTCATCCAGGAGTTCAATAATTTTGCTATTATCCACATTATAACAGGCACCTTTATCAACCAGTTCGTGGTTTGCCTGAAGATGAAGCACTTTTTCAAATATTTCCACAAGCTCAGTTACTCTTATTCTGTTATTTAATGTGACGTTAATTGTTTCCCTGTCAAAGTAGTTTTTGTTTAAAATCATTTCAATGATTTTCCCGGCATCATCTATATCCAGCAGGTAGCGGCATGAACTTGCATGTGTTTGAAAAATTTGATTGTCAACAATCTTATTATAAAAAAAATTAGTCAGTGTATGCGGATTAAGGGATTGACCAACTATAATAGGCAACCGGAAAATAATATATGATTCCTGTCTTTCCTGAATCAGGTTTTCAATTTCATTCTTATGATGAATATATGGAGTATGGCTAAGGCTTTCATCTGACAAACTGCAGGTGCTGAAATAAACGAGTTTCCTCTTCTGTGAAAAATATTTAATCAAAAGGTCTTTTTCTCTTATAAACTCACGAGGAGAAGTTTGCAAAGAATCTGACACTCCTGACGCAAAAATTACTATAGAATCATCTTCCTTAAAATTCTTAAAAGCATTAGCGATTAACCCATTTCCTACAACCATGTTATTTTGTATTTAGAATCTGTTTATGATACATCTGTATATTTCAGGCTTCCTGCTGTTTGAAGAAAAAAAATTATTCATTTTGCCCAACCATGTGATTGACGGAAGATGCCATTCTCCTTTACGAATACCAGATCTTTCTGACCAAGAGCATAATCAAGCGGTCGGTTAATTCCACTAATGATATCATACACCACATAGCCAATATTTTTCATGTAAGCAACTACATCATAAAAATCAGGTGCATTTTTCAGAAACTGGAAAAATGATACTTCCAGGATGATTACGTCCACATGAGGTAAAATATCCCTTGCACCTTCCAGCACTTCCAGTTCAAAGCCCTGTACATCTGCTTTTAATAAAATTTTATTGAATTGACTCCATTTGTTTACCGAGCTTAGTTTGTTGAGTGTAGTAACAGGAATTGTCCGCGGAATACCATCGGCCGATTCGCCATCTGCTTCATTGAACATTGTGCTTCCGTGTAAATCTTTATGTACATGCAGTACAACACTTCCTTCGCTGCTGCCCACAGCAGTTATTGCATAATCTCCTTTTAGTTTTTGCTGAAGGGCATTTAATGCAGGCTCAAATTCTTTCAGTGGCTCTATCCAGAAAAAACGGGATTCAGGAAAACTATTTTGCAGCGGTGGCGTTCCATCAGCAGCACCAACATCAATAATAAGATCGGGAAAATAACCTGATACTTTAAGATGCATCAGGGCATCCTCAAAGTTCTGCCTGATGGCAAACATGTCTCTTACATTTTTCTTCTTTATTTCATAGCCCAAAGAATCAATTGCTTTCTTTATAATTGATTTCATCGTTTATAATGGTTTTGTATTTTGTTAATACCTAAAGATTAAAACATCAGGTTGCTTTAAATTTTTGCTTTAACGCCGACAGGGTTCTCAATAATCTTTTACCGAACATTGAATTAATCAGAAACCTGGGGTCGTTGATCTGAGAAGGGTACTTCGATAAAAAACCAACAGTTTTAAAAAATGAATGTTGTCCTTTGTGCGTATTTATTGCAAGGGTGAGTTTTTCTACTGGCAGGTTTATTGCTTTGTTAGCTTTTCGGACAGATGAATCAGGATAATTCTTCAGATTGCATTTATTTTTATCAATAACAAATCGCAAATACTTAAGAATGGTCTCCTGTTTTAAAACAATGGTAAGTCCTTCCGGGTTTTCAGTATAAGCGCTTCCTGTATAATGGCAATAACCAAACTTATGCTTTGCAGCAAGCCGCAACCGGAAATCCCAATCAACCCAAATGGGTATTCTCTCGTCATAAAATCCTGTTTCTTCTATTATTTTTTTTGATGTTAGTTCATACCGCAGATGAACCTTATAAGGATATTGCAGTGAGAACAGTGATAGAAAGATATCTCCGGCAGGAATCTGATTTTCATCCTGTACCCAGTGCTTTATAAAATTCCCGTCAATTTTATAAAAATCAAAACCGGAATGCACTACATCAACATCCGGATTTTTTTTAAGGTAATTCACTTCCCTCTCAATTTTTTCAGGAAAATACCAATCATCGCCATCACAAAAACTAATGAGTTCTCCATCACACAAACGATAACCTGTGTTCATGTTAGTCGGGTGTCCCACATTGGATGGTTGAAAATAAGTTTTGATCTTTCCCGGATATTTAGTCTGCCAGCCTTCAATGACTTGCTTTGAATTATCTTTTGAACAGTCATCCACAATTACCAATTGAATGTTTTGATAAGTCTGGCCCAATACACTTTCAATGGCCCGGCCAATTATTGCTGCCTGGTTATAGCAAAGAATAATTATTGAAACCAATGGGGTTTCTGAAGAAAGTTTCATTAATTACAATTTAAATTAGCCCACTCAATCCACAAAAGTGTTTTCTTCATTCCTTCAGGAAAAGATACCTGTGATTGAAATTTCAATTCAGTTCGCAATTTTGTTGTGTCAACTTTTCCAATGCAGGAGAGTGTTTCAAAAGCTTCTTTTGAAGGATAGATCAACGGGCGGGGAATATTTGCTTTTGCTGATAAAAGTTTTTTTCTTAAAGCCGGGTTTTTCAGTAATCGATGGTACAAGCTGTAAACAGGTGTTTTTTTCAGA
>JANOJO010000730.1:0-6631 GCA_031418795.1 Bacteroidota bacterium
TTCATTGGAAAAAATTGCCGAAAAAATGAGCCATGCAGTGGCAGATTGTTTTCAAATAAAGGAACGGGGCTATATCCGCGAAGGATATTTTGCCGATCTTGTTTTGGTGGATTTGAATCAGCATACGATAGTTTCAAAAGAAAATATTTTTTACAAATGCGGATGGAGTCCGTTGGAGGGGTTTGAATTTCCTGCCGCTATCACCCATACATTTGTAAATGGCAATCTTGTTTATGGAGAAAATGTGTGGAATGAATCTCAGATGGGAATGCGTTTAAAATTTGAAAGGTAAAATGTTCAATGCTCAATGCTCAATATTCAATACTCAATTAAAATACTCGGCCTGAGGCGGAGATAGGGGTATGCATCTTGACACCACCACATACAATGATATTTCCGTCTTTCACCAGGAAGAAGAGTTTTCTATTTTTCATAAACTAAATTTTACCCGGACAGTTTATGGCAAAGACTGGCTCCGCAGATTTTTTTCTGAGCCGCATCATGATCTTAATAAAATTCTCGGCACACAAACTATTATCCGCACTCTAAGTGAACATCTCAACGACTGGCCGGTTGATATATCCAACGGCACATTGCTTGTCATTGAAAAATTTCTTGATTATAATCTTGATCCCATTCCTGCTAATCCCAACGCTTACAATACCTGGTTTTATAAAACCATGCATGTGGAAGATTTCAGGATGATAAAATATTCCATCGTGCATTTGGCAGATTTTTACCGGGGAATAAAAAAACTTACTTCGCTTTTTAGCCAAAGTGAACTGCCTGCCTATTTTAAAATTTATATAGAAAGAGCAGAACAATTATTAAAAGAACCGCCCCTGGCAAAATTATCTTCAGTCCGTGTGGGTGAAAAAATTTCTGATATACAAAATCTTTATTTCGGATATCACCTGCAAAGCATGTATAAATCTGAAACACTGGAACTGATAAATATTTTTGGCAGGCTGGATGCCTGGTATTCCATGGCCACGGCAATGAAGACTTATGATTTGAAGTTTCCTGAATTTACAGAACAAGTGCAGCCAGTAATTCAATCAAAAGGACTTTATCATTTGCTGTTAAGAAAACCTGTAGCTTATGATCTTGAAATGAATCCTGAGCATAATTTTCTTTTTCTTACCGGGGCCAATATGGCGGGTAAAAGCACTTTGATAAAATCAATTGGGTCTGCTGTTTTTCTTGCTCACCTGGGTATGGGTGTGCCGGCACTGCATATGAAACTGACTTTGTTTGATGGCCTGCTCACTAATATTAACGTGGTTGATAATATTGCCAAAGGCGAAAGTTATTTTTTCAATGAAGTGCAACGTGTAAAAAATACTGTGCAAAAAATTAATGATGGTAAAAAATGGCTTGTACTGATTGATGAACTTTTTAAAGGAACCAATGTACAGGATGCAATGAAATGTTCACTCACCGTAATAAAAGGGTTGATAAGAATAAAAAATTCTTTATTCATTCTCTCCACACATCTTTATGAAATAGGTGATGAGTTGAAACAATATCCTAATATCAGCTTTCGGTTTTTTGAAACCAATGTAAAAGATGAACAGCTTGATTTCAGTTACCAGCTGAAAGAAGGTGTCAGCAACGACCGGATAGGGTATGTAATATTAAAAAGAGAGAAGGTGGTGGACATGCTTGAGAAACTGTAAATTCACTTTTCAATTTCCTGTTATGAAAAAATGGCTGTTGATCATTGCAATACTAATCTTATTTATTTCAGAAATACTCAGGGTCTATTTCATTATGCCTTTTCCGGGAAGCCAGGAATCAGACACAATTAATATTGCTTATTTTTTGCACCGGTATATTTTATATATCCGCATAGCCGCCTTATTGCTGGTAATATTTTGTATTTATCAAACTTTTCCCAAATGGAAAACCTGGAAAAAAGCAATATTTATTTTTTTTATGATATTATATGCAGGAATTTTTTACCTGGTGAATTTTAAATTCCTGGCTGATAAAATGTTTTACCAGCCAAAGAATAAGATTTTGGTTGATTTAAAAATCAATAAAGTAAGTACTGATAAATTAATAGTGGGTGTGGTTATTAATGATGAGGCACGTGCTTATCCAATAGAAATTATCGGCTATCATCACCAGGTGCAGGATACAATAGCTGGTGAGCCGGTAATGGTTACCTATTGCACAGTATGCCGGACAGGCCGGGTATTCAGCCCGGTACTCAATGGTAAAAAAGAAAATTTCAGATTGGTGGGAATGGATCATTTCAATGCAATGTTTGAAGATAATACTACCAAAAGCTGGTGGCGGCAGGCAACGGGTGAAGCAATTACGGGTTCACTGAAAGGGCAACAACTGGATGAAATTCCTTCTCAACAAATGACTTTGGCTGCATGGCTACGTACTTATCCTAATTCACTAATACTTCAGCCAGATTCAAATTTTAAAAAACAATATGAAGATTTAGCAGGGTTTGATAAAGGAACTATTTCCGGCAGCCTTGAAAAAAGAGATAGCGCTTCCTGGCAGTTCAAATCATGGGTGATTGGGGTTTATCATAATGGAATTGCTAAAGCATATGACTGGAATGAATTAGTAAATAAAAAAATTATTCAGGATTCATTGCCCGGTTTACCAATTGTAATATTTATTGAACCTGACAATGCATCATTTCATGTTTGGAACCGGCAGGTAAATA
This sequence comes from Bacteroidota bacterium, assembly GCA_031418795.1. Lineage (GTDB taxonomy): Bacteria > Bacteroidota > Bacteroidia > Chitinophagales > Chitinophagaceae > VBAS01. The sequence continues at coordinate 2,693 of JANOJO010000730.1, forward strand.
ATTTACAACTAGGTTTTGTTTGGGATAGTATTGATATAAAAGATATAAATACACAATCGGTTTGGAGTTATAATGGAATTTGCAAAGATGGTGAACTTAAAGGAGCCAGGCTGAAACCAGTACAGGCCTCACAGGAATTTCTGCATTCATGGAAAACATTTCATCCAAATACTATTTTGTATAATAAAAAATAAAGTAATGAGAGTAAAGTTGCTGACAGGAATATTATTTATGCAGATTATTGTTTCTGCCCAACAGGCAGATATTGATGTGTTGCATTACAAATTTCATATCGGGTTGAATGATGTGAATGATACAATTTACGGTGTGGCGGAAATAAAAGTAAAAATGCTGCAGGCCTCAGACCAGGTTTGGTTTGATTTTACTGGAATAAATGAAAAAAATAGAGGGATGAAATTTCAAAAAGTTGAAGGAAGTATTGTTCGGGGTGCAATGCAACAGGATAATAAGCTGCGGATTTTTTTGTTTAAGCAATTAAAAACCGGGGATACTGCAAACTTTGTTATTTCATATAAAGGGATACCTGCTGATGGATTAATTATTTCAAAAACAAAATATGGCCGCCGGAGTTTTTTTGCTGACAACTGGCCCGACCGTGGGCATAACTGGCTACCATGTAATGATGATCCGGCTGATAAAGCCACAGTAGAGTTTTTAGTAACTGCTCCTGAACATTACCAGGTTGTGGCCAACGGAATTCAGGTAGAAGAATCCTCCGATATGAATGGCAACAAACTTACTCACTGGAAAGAAGAAACACCCATATCAACAAAAGTAATGACTATTGGCGTTGCAGATTTTGCAGTAAACCTTGCAGGATATGTAAATAACCAGATACCCATTTACAGTTGGATTTATCCTGAAGATAAAGACAAAGGTTTTTTTGATTATGCACTGGCAAAAGATATTCTTCCATTTTTTATAAATCATGTGGGGCCTTATGGGTTTAAAAAATTGGCCAATGTACAATCTAAAACAACTTTCGGCGGATTGGAAAATGCCAACACAATTTTTTATTCTGAAAACTCAGTAAACGGAACAAGAAATATGGAAGGCCTGCTGGCGCATGAAATAGCACACCAGTGGTTTGGTAATATGGCAACTGAAAAAAGTTTCGGGCATTTGTGGCTAAGTGAGGGGTTCGCTACTTATTTTACTATTTTATATTTTGAAAAAAAATATGGAAGAGATACTGCAAACAGTATGCTGAAGGAAGATCGCCGGCAGACAATAGAATATTCAATGAAAAGCAATACGCCTGTGGTAGATACCGCGCAAAAGGATTTTATGAAATTATTAAATGTAAATTCTTATCAGAAAGGAGGTTGGGTACTCCATATGCTCCGGAGTGAGTTGGGTGATTCTGTTTTCTGGAAATCTATCAGGAAATATTATGCAACTTATGCAGGTGGAATTGCGGGCACCGGAGATTTACAAAAAGTATTTGAAGACATTTCAGGAAAAAATTTAAAACAGTTTTTTACACAATGGCTTTACAGTTCGGGCCAGCCTGAAATAAAACTTAACTGGGACTACAACGAAACCTCTAAAACACTTAACTGCTCTGTTCAGCAATTACAAAAACAGTTATTTGAATTTCCTCTGGAAATAAAAATCGTTTATGGCAATAGCAAAACTTTATTTAAAAAAATGATTATCTCAAAACAAACAGAAAAATTTTCCATTTCAATAAGTGAAAAACCAGGGGCACTGATTATTGATCCGGATATAAATTTATTATTTGCACAAAGCAGTAAGAATTAAAATTGCTTCTTATTTTTTTACAAAGAAATTCATCTTTGCTTACTGAAACATAATACTTGTGTCCTGTACCTTATCTTGCAGCCCGGATGGAAATAAAAGAAGCAATATATATTATCAGCAGCCCTGCAGTAGATAATTGCCCCAAACCTGACAGGCCGGAGTATGCATTTATTGGCCGCAGCAATGTGGGCAAATCATCGCTCATCAACATGCTTTGCAATAAAAAGGAATTGGCAAAAATTTCTTCTGCTCCCGGAAAAACTCAGTTGATAAATCATTTTGAAATAACATCTGGTAAGAATACAAAATGGTATTTGGTAGATCTGCCTGGCTATGGCTTTGCTGTCAGATCACAAAAGCAAAGGAAAAACTGGGAGCGGATGATTGATAATTATATACGCCAAAGAGAAAATCTTGTAAATCTCTTTGTACTGGTGGACAGCCGCCATTCACCACAGCAACTCGATATTGATTTTATAAACCGGCTGGGGGAGTGGCAAATACCTTTTGCCATCGTTTTTACCAAAACAGATAAGAACAAACCGGCAGTAACCCCACGCAATATTGATGCTTTAATGAACCGTCTTACTAAAACCTGGACAGAACTGCCGGTATATTTCATTTCTTCTGCTTTAAAAAGGACAGGCAGAAAAGAAATATTAGATTTTATAAGCAGCATTAACAATGGAAAAAATACGATTGAAAAAAAATAAAACCCAATCAACCGTTATTGGGCATTGCAAAAATTAACCATTATCTTGCAGCCCAATAGAAGATACCAAATGAAAAAAATCTTATCTGAAAAAAATATCGCCGGGGGTTTGTTTATTTTAGTAATGGTAGTTTTTTCTTTCGCCCATGAAGATTCTAAAAAAAGAAACAACAAGTATAATGTTTCTGCCCCCAACATCTCTTCCGGCAAATCCACTGTTTCAATAGTTCAGGAAACGTCCAGCTTGTCTGCACATAAGTGAATAGCAGCCGCCTGCCATCAGGCAGGATTTTTCTAAAATAAATTATTCTACTGCGGTTGCACCTTCTACCAGCACAGTTACTTTGTTATTCAATACTTCCACAAAGCCACCTTGTATTTCAAAATATGCTAAATGATTATTTTTATCTTTTAAAACTTTCATACGGCCGGCTTTTAATGCACTTACAAGTGGCGCATGTTTTTCTAATACTTCAAAACTGCCGCTGATGCCCGGCATCTGCACGCCATAGACTTCGCCGCTGTAGAGTTTTTTTTCTGGTGTAAGTATTTCGAGATTCATAGTTTTAAGTATTTAGTACTTAGTATTCAGTACTTAGAAAATCAATCTCCGTTATTTAATGAATTATAAAAAGCAAGTATCATTTTATAAATCTGTAAAGCTTCATCAATTAATCCGTCCAAAATTTCATTAGTAATGTATCCAAACTTGTATGCAAGTTCAATTTGAGTTTGTGCTTCATTACACGAGCCCATTGCAATTTCCAGAAAATGCATGAACTGTTTGTTTGTTGCTCTTCCTGCTCCTTCTGAAATATTACTTGGCATAGAAACTGCACATCTCCTCAATTGCGCCGTCAAACCATATCTTTCTTCATTGGGAAAACTTGCACTAATCTTGTAAACCTTCACCACAAAATCCATTGATCGTTGCCATATCCTTAACTCCCTGTAATTATGCATCCCCATAAAAAAGTATTCAGTATTTAGTACTCAGTACTTAGACCTTTTATAACATCTGATCTTTTTTTAAAAATAACCTGTACTGGATATCTTGCCCCAAGTCTCAATATTAAATACTAAGTACTAAGTACTCTGTACTAGCCCTGCGCTGCTGCCATCAATTTTTTTCCTTTCTCTATCGCATCATCAATAGTACCTACCAGGTTAAATGCTGCTTCAGGATATTCATCCACTTCGCCATCCATAATCATGTTGAAGCCGCGAATGGTTTCCTCAATTGGAACCAACACACCTTTCAATCCGGTAAATGCTTCGGCCACGTGGAAGGGCTGCGATAGAAAACGCTGCACACGGCGGGCACGGCTCACCGTTAGTTTGTCTTCATCACTCAGTTCATCCATACCCAAAATGGCAATAATATCCTGTAATTCTTTGTATCGCTGCAACGTAAGTTTTACCCGGTTGGCGCAATCGTAATG
>JANOJO010000731.1:0-3512 GCA_031418795.1 Bacteroidota bacterium
TCTTATTCTTGCTGCATCCCTGGCAGGTCCTTTGGCATTAAGTTTTGACAAAAAAGTTGCATTTTACAAAAATTGGAAATGGCTTTTTCCAGCAATGATCATCCCGGCTTTGCTATATATAGTTTGGGATATTTATTTTACTTCGAAGGGAGTGTGGAGCTTTAATGAAGAATATATTTCCGGCATAAAACTGATTAACCTTCCGCTTGAAGAAGTGCTTTTCTTTTTTATTGTGCCTTATTGCTGCGTTTTTATTTATGCCTGTATCAGGAGTTATTTTCCCAATCTTGTAAATAAAAAAAAGGCAGACCTAGCTTTGCAAATCATAGCAATGGGATTGGTAATAACCGGGCTGATTTATATTGATAAAGATTACACCGGCTACACTTTTATACTTACCGGTTTCTTTATTGCCATGTTATATAAGTTCCGGAAATTTTTCAAAAGCTTTGATGCCGTTTCTTTTCTGGTTTCTTACGCCATCTGCTTAATTCCTTTCTTAATTGTAAATGGATTTCTTACTGCAATTCCTGTTGTACAATATAACGATGCAGAAAACCTGGGTATCAGAATTTATACAATTCCATTTGAGGATATATTTTATGGGATGCTGCTAATACTGATGAATATTGTTTTGTATGAGAAATTGAAAAACAGAGATAAATAATCTATTAATCTACAACACAACCACTTGCTTGCTGATGTCCTAAGAACAAAGATTATTCAAAAGAATCAATATTGGCTTTATATATATCAATTGCTGGTTTATAATTATTCTCTATTGCTATATTTATATAATGAAGAAATTCAGCTTTTTTATTTAGTGAATGATACATAATTGCTCTAACTACATTAGTAACTTGGTAATTTGGATTATACTGATCTGCAGTATCGCAATCTAAGATTGTTGCTTCAAAATCATTCATTGCACAAGACGCCGCTGCTCTATTGGCATATAAATCTTCAAATGGGATAGAATTTTTGAAGATTGATATTTCATACTCGTTTGTATTATCAATATCTCCAGAAGATACAATACGGTTTTTTATATCAATAGCGATAGAATAAGCTGTAAATGCATTCTTTGAATGGTTTAATGCATTATATGAATTTCCAAGCTTTGCATATACAGTGTAGTCATCAAGACCAATTTTTAAACAATTTTCAAAGCTTATTATTGCCTGCTCGTGATTTAAAGTTTGTAAATGCATATAGGCCTTCGCTTTCCACAATGTAAAGCTATCATTACTAGTTAGATAAGATTCTATGAGTTCTATAGCCTTATTTAATTGATTAATTTTTATGAATTCAAATGATTTTTCTAAAACCGGAATCCAATAGCGGGAATTGAATTTTTCAAAGCCATTGGTATAGAATATTTCTCTTTTATAACCAAAAAGTGTGGAGAAATATTTCTCATCATCTAACCCTAAAAGCATTTTTGTTTTCATTTTCTTTCCGATTTAGACTTTAAAAATAAATTTCCGAAAATAAAAGAAACATTGTATCCATCTTTATTAATAATTATTGAATCAATATAAATGTGCTCATTTTTAAATATTTCTCTTTTTTCTGTTAAATATTCAATAATGCGATTTTGTGTATCAGGGTTTAAACCTGAAAATATAATATGCAGATCACTATAGCCCTTCTTAGTTGTATCAAAGTATTTCTTTTCCATTTTCTAAAATTAATAATTAATGAATACAATTAGTAATTTTGAGAAAACACATGCTTCTATTAATAGCTTTAAACTCAATATCGCTGTAACTTTCCGCTGTCAGTCATTGGCAATGATTCCACAATTGTTAACCGCTGTGGCGCTTTAAAAGCCGAAAGCCTTTTTTTACAGTAAGTTAAAACGTCTTCCACATCAATAGTTGCTCCTTCATGCAACACAATTTCGCCTTCAATAATTTGTCCCAGCAATGGATGTGGACTGCTGCTGATACGTGCCTGCTTTATTTCCGGTATCATTTCCAGCACAGCTTCCACTTCTTCGGGAAAAACTTTTAGGCCAGAAATATTTATTACAGATTTTGAGCGGCCTTCAATTTTTATTAAACCATCTGCTGCTTTGGAAGCATAGTCAGCGGTTAAAAAATAGCCATTTTGTAAAACATCTTTACGCAAAGTAGGAGGTAAAAGATAAGCATCAAACATGCCTGGGCCTTTAATGCCTAAATTGCCAATTCGGCCATTAGGCAAAGGATTATTATTTTCATCTAAAATGTCAACGGTATATCCCGGCAGGGCATAGCCAACAGCTTCGGGATGTTCGGCAGATTTTACATAATTTAAAATAGGTATTCCAATTTCAATAATACCGTATGCCTGGCTCACATCCAATTTAAATCTTCCTTTAAATGCTTTGCACACATCCAATGAAATACCTGCCGATGTAGAGATCACTTTTTTCAGCGAAGGCATTTGCTCTTCACCAGCATCATTGGCCAGCAATCTTATCTGTACCGGCGAAGCATATAATAAAGTTCCTTTGTGTTGGTTCGTGATGTCAATAATATTTTTTGCCAGAAAATCTTTTGCAATGGCAATGGCTGCCCCAAATTTTACATACAAAATTACTGAAACAATAAAGTGATAAGCCATGGGTAACACCCAAATAACGGTATCTGTTGGGCCAAGTTCCAGTCCTGTGTTTGCGCCGGCTATTCTTTCCAAAACAGAATGATGAGAAACAATTACACCTTTTGATTTTCCGGTAGTGCCCGATGTGAATCTTATAAATGCAGGCTGATGTACAAAGGGTGCAAAAGCAACTGACTCATGAATTCCTGTAAATCCAAAACGGAAAGACCCAACCTTCATGGGAATCACGGTGTCAACTGTATCTAATGGCTGTGCAGCCGTTCTGTCATCTATTATTGCATGCAGTTTTGCATCCTGTAAAATATCATCAATCTCAGCTTTTTTTAATTGTGGGCTCATGGGCATTACCGCAGCACCGGTTCCAACAGCCGCAAAAATCCCGATTATAAAATGCCGCCCATTGCCGGCCATTACACCAATGCCCATGCCTTCTTTAATGCCCAAACTCATCAAATGCAAACGCAATTCTTCAGCTTCAACAAATAATTCCTGAAAACTGATCATTCTATGCTCATCATAAACAGCGGGATTATCAGGCCATTTTTGTGCAGCATCTCTCAATATTTCATAAACAGGCAATTGATTCATCTTGTAAAAATACTTATAATTGCCCGTTTTGAATTTGCTTAACAGCATCTGTAAGCGTAACATCAGATGCAACCGCAGCAGCCAGGTAGCCGGCGGCATAACCGGTTTGTAAACAAATACCCATTACCCGGGCGCTGGCAATGGCACTGTCTGTAGCAGAAATATTTCTTCCTGCAAAAAATAAATTATCGATATGGGTTGATTGTAAACATCCGGCAGGCACCTGGTAAAAATCATCTTTATTAAAATACCGCATGGTAACCCTTACCTGTTGGCTCCATTCTTCAATGGGCCACGCAGCATTGGCAATGGCA
>JANOJO010000732.1:0-3039 GCA_031418795.1 Bacteroidota bacterium
AATAAGAAGTTAACGGTGTTGTTATATTTTGATTTCCTGAGCCGCTATATGAAACAGTATTTGGAACCGCAGAGGCATCTAATTTTCCGGTAGCCAGCAAAGCGGATGTTGTTCCGCCCATATCAAGTACTGAATTGGCTGCATTCGTCCATTGAGCATTTACACCACCTCCGGTAATGTTATTTTGCATGTTCACTGTTCCATTATTTGTAATTACAATTGGAGAGGGAATATTAATTACGGGTGCTACTGTAAGGTTAGACCCTACCGGAATTGTTTTGTTCACTCCGAGTGTAATTATTCCGTTTCCTGTAATGCTTCCCGTTCCCTGTACAATGGTTCCGGCGGCATTTGAGTTGGTTACATTGGATGTTCCAAGTGCGAGGGTTCCGTTTGTCGTAATATTTCCGTTAACAGTTAAAAGTACGCCTCCGGCCATTTGAAAGGTTGTGCCCACACCAACATTTAATGAACCGGTTAACGTTAATGCAGAGGAAGAGGAAGATGTACCCGTACCTGCAGTTGTAATATCTCTTAAAACCCATGCAGTAGATGCCGAAAAAACACCATTGCCGCTTGTTGCAAGAATATCTGTTACTGTAAGAACTCTTGTAGCTGCATTTGTAAGATTACCGCCATTTTCTGCGGTAACAAAATTTACCGCATAACTGTTATCAAGAGAAACAGCATGCTCAACATGAACAAAACCATTTCCTCCCGTTGGTGCACAAGAGCAGGCGGGTCCTCCTGAAGTCCGGCTCCAAACAGTAGTGGTGTTACTCCAGACTCCGGTGGTTATTGAATAAAAAACATTACTGCTTATTTGCCTGTTTCCGGCAGGATTGCCCGAGGCATCGGCATAGGTAGTACCTGAAATCACCGTTGAAATATGCTGGGCATCTACAAAATTATTATTGACTGCTCCTGCTGTAATATCATACGTCAGCCAAAAATAATAAGTACCTGCTAATAAATTTAATACCTGGCTTCCGTTAATTGTGAATGCGCCATTGGGGCTGCTTACACTGCCAAATAAAGTGCCTGTGGAAAATACATTGGTAGTGCTTGTATAATAAAGTTTAGCGTTCAGTATATCTGTAGCGGGGGCGGTTGAGCCGGTGGTGTTAAAATTAAATGCCGTTGCCGTTAAAGTTCCGCAGGTTCCTGTAATTACTACCTGCACTCCCAAAATCTGATTGTCGGAGGAGCCGGAAAATAAAGAAGATGTTACCGCCTGAGTAGCAGAACTTGTTGAATATGCCACGGGAACCAGCGCTGTTAAATCGCCCCAGGATTGTGTAGTGGGAGGTTTTGTTGTTTTATTGTCAACCTTAAATGTTCCTCCGGTTCTTTGTATGAAGCCGGTTGCAGCTGCATTTGCCCTGACTTGTACATTATTAAAACTAATTACATTTAATTCATTATTTGCTACAGCCGTGGTAATGGTAACAGTAATAGAAGAAGCTAAAATACTATAGGATACAATGGTTACTTCAGTTCCCGAAACCGTAACCGTTCCTATTCCCGGATTAAACTCAAACGAAGCGTTACTGAAGCCGAGTATAAGTGTAGTACCCGTTTGTGCTTTTGTAAATCCGCTAGAACCGGTTTTGCTTGTTTCATTCAATGAAAAACTACCGGTCGTGTAGGCAGATGGATAAGCAGTGCATAAACTAAGAGCCGGAAATTTTGTGATGGTATATTTTGCATAGACGGAAAATGTTGCAAATAGCATTAGGGTGAATAATACAGTGTTTTTCAAAATATAAGATTTATTGGTTATGCAAAGGTATTATTTAAAATCGGATTTTCAATGGCTAAAATACCGACAATACAGATTGGGCAGATAAAAGCGGATTCACATTCTCAGGCGGGGCACTTTTCCGTCTTACCGCCTTACCGGCTAAAAAAAAACAATAATGGATTTTGCCGGGAAGCCGGTAAGACGGCTTTCAGATTTTTTCTCAGGCGAGTCTCTACTCATAGCATTTGGGTGGCAGGACTCGCCGTGCTACAGCGCAATTCCGTTTTCATACGGCGAGTTCCACAACTGGCTTACCATAATAATAAACTTTGCATAAGTAATGAAGCTCTTTCTTCAATACAGATATACATGGTGAAGACTCGCCTGAAAAGAAAACAAAAATGGATTTGCCGGGAAGCCGGTAAGACGTCTTTTATATTTTATTCCGGCCATGTTTCGCAGAAAAGGTTATCCAAATGACATGTGTAGGTTTGTCTGCCTAAAGGTTCGTGTCTCCTGAACCTGCAATATGAGGTTTGCGAAAACCCCCTGAGAGACATATAATAACAAACAAGGAACAAAGAATGTCGAATTTCGAAGTTTTAACTCCGATCATCATCCTGTATTCCTTGTTTCTTGTTCCTTATTTAATATTTTTTTACTCTGCTATAATCAAAGACTTTATTATCCTGCTGTTATCGGATTTAATGAATTCAAGCCGGTAATTTCCTTTGGCAGTATAACCCAGTTGTATGATTTGCGTGGCATTGCCGCCTGTATGGTTTAATGTTTGTGTAAAAACTACCTGCCCCCGCATATTTACCAGACGCAGGCGGTACATACCTTTTGCCATACCGGTAAACTGCACACCAAGGCTGCGGTTGGTGACCGGGTTTGGATAAATGCTGATAGCAGGGACAGCCATAACCATACTCACTTTAACCACCTGGCTTATTTTCACATCGCCCCCAAATCCAATACTGCGGATGCGGTAAAAATTATCACCGGGTACAGGATTCATATCAAGCCAGTTATAAGTAATATCGCTGCCATTGATACCGGCAGCCGGCTGTGTATTTACCCTGGTATAATTAAACCCGTCGGTTGATCTTTCTACTTCGTAACGCAAAATGTTCAGCTGGTTGCTAACCTTCCACTCCACAGCAATATCACTGCCAAGCTGAGCCGTTTTAACAGTGATAACAGTTGACGGCAATGGGCCCGCTGCTGCAAATATGATCCTGAACCTGTCGGGATTGGCCGAGGCCGGATCTGCTGTGATACTGAAATCAATA
>JANOJO010000733.1:0-9992 GCA_031418795.1 Bacteroidota bacterium
TTAAAATCACCGCCGGGTAAATCTGTTCTCCCAATACTTCCATTAAAAAGCACATCGCCACCAATTACAAATCTCCCGGGTTCATGATAAAAACAAACACTGCCTGGGGAGTGTCCGGGAGTAAACCGGATTTCTAGCCGATTGCTATCGGCTTCATCCTGCCCGATATTTATGGTTGTGCCTTCTTTTATATAAATCAATTCACCAGTATAGTTTTCAAAAGGCATCTGCCACATTTCACCAGACTGAGGGGCAAAATCAAGTAGCCGCTTTTCTTTTTCATGAATATGAAGGGTAAGTCCCCAGGTTTCAGCCACCCATTTATTTCCAAAAACATGATCCAGGTGGCAATGGGTATTGAGCAGCAAAACGGGGTGCAGACCTCCCTGCTCAATAAAATTCTTTAATTCATCCTTCTCTTGTTGAAAATAACAACCCGGATCAATAATGCAGCACTCACCAGTTTCGTTATACAAAACGTAAGTATTTTCCTCAACAGGATTAAATGTAAATGTCTTAACGCTTAACATGAATGGTTTTCCGTATTTTAGAACCACGATTTTAAGGATTAATTGGATGAGAAAAAAAGATTTATTTCTCCACCATTTTAATTTTTATAAGAGTTAATCTTTTTTGCAGAATTGCTATCTGAACGCTGAAAAGATTATGGGTTCCAAAATTGGCAACCAATTTTTTTTAAATCCGATTTAATTACAGATACGAAACAGAACAGATCTTATGAAGCAAATAATCAGTTTTCTCCTTTACACGGCGGTTCTCACCTCCATGAAAACAACAGCCCAGGTAAGCACAGTTGAGTTTGGTAAAAACCGGGTGCAGTACCAGAAGTTTGACTGGAAATATTACCAGACAGATAATTTCAATACCTACTTCAGCCAGGATGGTCTGGCGCTTGGTAAATATGCAGCGCAAATTGCCGAAGAAGAATTGGCCGGCATTGAAGAGTTTGTAGAGTATGGCCTGCAGCGCCGTGCAAATATTATCGTCTATAATAATTTTGATGAGTTTCAGCAAAGCAATATCGGCCTGGGCATTGATTGGCAAAATACAGGCGGTGTTACTAAATTAGTGAATAACAAAATCGTTGTGTTCTACGATGGCAATCATGAAAATTTAAAAAGACAAATACGCCAGGGCATCGCAAAAACTTTAGTTGATAATGTACTCTTCGGTGATGACCTCGGTGAGTTTGCTGCCAACCAGGCACTTCTTGATTTACCCAAATGGCTAACCGATGGATTTATTTCTTATGCAGGAGAAAACTGGAGCGCAGATCTTGATGATGAATTGAAATCGGCAATGCTGAGTGGCCGCTACAATAACTTTTATCATTTTGCCCATGAAAAACCATTACTGGCCGGTCATGCCTTCTGGCGTTATGTAGGTGAAAAATATGGTAAAAGCAAAACCACTTACATGCTTTACTTAGCCCGCATTTACAGAAACCTGAATGCAGCTTGCAATAAGGTTACGAAAAAGAAAAAATTTAAAACACTGCTAAGCGAATTCATGACCGAAGAAAGCCAGAAATACTTTAAAGACATACGCGGCAGAAGAGTAGTGCCAAAAGGTCAACTGTCCGTTTCTGAATTAATAAAGAAAAAAGATTTTATCCGCTTCAATGCAAACCCTGTGCAGCGCAGTATGACCTATGCCGTGGTGGAATTCAAGCAAGGCAAATACACCGTGGTCATCAATGAAAATTATGTAAACCGTAAAGTACTACTCACGTTTGGCGTCAGATCAAGAGAAGAAGAAAAAAATCCCAACTACCCCATTCTTGCCTGGGATGGTAAAGGCACCCGGCTCGCCGTATTATACTGGGCCGAAGGAAAAACAAGATTGTTTGTGTATGATGTGGTGAACAGGGTGAAAATAAATAAAACAGAAATCAAACAGTTTGACCAGGTGCAGGACATGAAGTATATGCTGGATGCAAATACACTTTTATTCAGTGCTGTAAAAAGCGGGCAGACAGATTTGTTCGTTTATAAAATAGATAAACAAACTGTAGAACAAATTACCAACGATGTGTATGATGATCTTGACGCATCCTTTGTTGCCTTTCCCAACAAAACCGGAATTGTATTTGCCAGCAACCGGCCATCGGCAAATGCAGCAAACAGTGATGATTCATTACCGCACAACCGTTACAATATTTTTTTGGTTGACAACTGGAATAAATCTGAATTCAAACAACTGTCGCAACTTACTAATTTGAAACAGGGCAATGCCCGCTATCCATCGCAGTACAACACCACTCACTTTACTTTTGTAAGCAATGAAAATGGAATTGCCAACCGCTATGCCGGTTTTTTTACCACAGAAAGAGCAGGCTTGGATACGTTAGTATTTATTGGTGATGAAATACTGCACAATCCGCCGCAGAAAGAAGTGGACTCACTGCTGAAAGAATGGGGCAAAACAGATATTGATTCCGTGGGTTTCTTTTCTGTTACTAACGATTCCACTTATGTATTTCCCATTACCAACTATCAAAGCAGTTTATTAGAAACAAGAACTGCCGGCGACAATCAATTAGTAAGCGAAGTAGTAAGACAAGGAGATTATAAATTTCTTTACCGCCTGCGGGTAGATGAAAATACACTCCGCCGCCGCAATGTTTCAGTAAGGCCAACTGAATACATGAAGAAGGTGATGGAAGAAGAAAAATTTGCTGAAAGCAAATCTGATATTGCTGTGCCCGGGCAGGAAGATTCGTTGAAAAAAAATCAAACTGATTTTTTTCAAAACGAATTTCAACAGAATAAAAAAGATACTGTCAGTAAAATTGGAAATATAGTAGAAGCAGTGGAGATACCTGCGATAGAAACCATTTTGAAAAAAGCCAAACTGTTTGAATACCGCCCGCCGAAATTTTTCAATGATTATCTCGTAAGCGGATTTAATAACAGTGTACTTGTTTCCAAATACCAAATCTACAGAGGTGGTACTGGTCCCATTTATCTTGGTAATGGAAATGCGTTAAATGGTATCATCCGCATGGGTACATCAGACCTGATGGAAGACTGGAAATTTGCGGGTGGTTTCCGTATCAGTACTGACCTCAGAGATAATGAATATATTTTTACTTCACAGTACCTGAAAAAAAGAATTGATTACGGAGTTACCTACTACAGAAATACGCAAAGAGTTTCATATTCTGATCTCACTGGTAACTTTGTCAGCAAATTATTTTCTAACCTGTACCAGGGTACAATTGCTTATCCATTTAACAGGGTGAAAAGCCTGCGCTTTAATGTTGGTTTCCGGTCAGACAGGATTGTGATACTGGCAGATGATTTTAATCAGCCACCGTTTACTTTGCAAAAGGAGGATATAAAAAATCATTATGGATTACTTCATGCAGAATATGTGTACGATGATGCCATCACTCCTGCACAAAATATCTGGAACGGGCTCCGGTATAAAATTTATATTGACTGGAATGCACGGATAAATAAAACAGCCACACAGGAAAATCCATACACACTGAATGTTGGCGCTGATGCCAGATATTATTTACCCATTTATAGAAATTTGATTTGGGCAGTGCGTGGTGCATTTGATGTTTCGTGGGGGCCACAAAAAATGATTTACTATCTCGGCGGAGTTGACAACTGGCTGTTTCCAAAATTCAATGATGCCAACAAGCCAGATCCGGATGCAGATTATGCATTTCAATCACTGGCAGTAAACCTGCGTGGCTTTAAACAAAATGTTGCCAATGGAAACAATGCACTTGTTATCAATAGCGAAATTCGTTTGCCAGTGTTTGCTACCTTATTAAACAAACCAATCAACAATGCATTCCTGCGCAATTTTCAATTGGTTCAGTTTTTTGATTTGGGCAGTGCATGGAATGGCGCTTATGATAAAATAGAAAGACCATCTGTTATTTACAGCAATACAACTACGCCGGTTATTGTAAAAATAAAAGCCGGTGGCATTGGTCCATTTGCAGGTGGCTATGGCTTTGGTGCAAGAAGTGTGTTGCTTGGTTACTTCTTAAGGTTTGATGCCGGTTGGGAAATGAAAGGTTTCTTTCAAGGCAAGCCGATGTATTACTTTGCAATGGGACTTGATTTTTAAACACGGATTGAATGATTAATTAGATTTCACGGAAATATTTTTGATACCTCTCTTCGATGGGGGGCTTATTATGCCTTTTACTTAACAGATATAAGTACTAAATTTGTTATAGAAAAAAATATTTATGAATGACACTCTTCATCTGCGGATAAAAAAAGAATATGCAGCTGCACTTCTTGAGCATTTAAAAAGAGAAGATGCCATTGAAATTATTGAGGATGAAATTCCTGAAATCCCGGAATGGCAAAAAGAAGCGGTAAGGAAAACCTTGGCCAGTGTGCAACAGAACCCTGAGCAACTTATTGCCTGGGATTTAATAAAGCAAAAATATAAACGCTCAGCCTGATGTCTTTCCAGATTGTACTTTCTCCGGAAGCAATAGAAGATATTGATTCAGGATTTAGTTATTACAATAAACTTTCTGAAGGATTAGGTTTTGAATTTACAGACACAATTGATTACTATCTGAAAAGAATCAGCCAGTGGCCGGCAGCTACTTCAATTCGTTATGATTCTATTCGTGTAAAACCCATTGACACGTTCCCTTATACCATTCATTTTACAATTGCCGATCCAAACACTATTTATATACTTCGCATTTTTAATACATGGCAACAGCCAATTGGATAGAACTTATATTTTAAATCCACAACTGATTCCTGCAAGGAAGGCAGATTTACTTTTATCCGTGGTTATTTTTTTCTGAAGATTTGTTTTTATGCCTGCTTCAATTGACGGGGTGATAAAAAACATATCATTGATAAGAAACATATAACCCGCCTGCACAGCCGGTATAAAATTCATGGAAGTATAAGGCCCCTCAGGTGTTTGTGTATTCAGCTGTGGATCCAGTATTATTTTATTGGTAAAAAGATTTGCTTTGGCCCCAACAAAAAAACCATCAGGTCTCGGTTTTACATAATACCTGTATCCTAAGTTTATTCCCAAGCCTCCTTTTGATTTGTTGTAATAATATGCAGGCGTTTCATCACTGGCAGCGTAATAACCTAAAGAAGTATGAACTGAATGATGCATTTTGGCATTGAAACCCAAATGCAATCCGATAAACG
Organism: Bacteroidota bacterium; assembly: GCA_031418795.1. GTDB lineage: Bacteria > Bacteroidota > Bacteroidia > Chitinophagales > Chitinophagaceae > VBAS01. Next base: position 5,184 of record JANOJO010000733.1, read on the forward strand.
AACCGTCCTTATACTTTAAAAATTCTGCGCCAACATCCATAGTACGGTATCCTATATCCACTTGCTGGGCAGTTGCAATTACGCAATAGAAAGATACTGCTAAAAAGATTTTTAGTTTTTTCATGTATTGAATTTGAAACAAGATAGAAAATTATACGACAATTTAAAAGCAGTGTCCTCCAGCAAGGCAACAATGAAAAATAAATAAAGATTGAACTAAGGCAAAAATGAGATATTTGAAAATTCAGGGCTGTGTAGTTGGGAAGTCTCCCCTTCGGGGAGATTTAGAGGGGCTGCTGTCTTAAAACTTCGGACAATTCAATTTCTTCAACTCTCTGTTCACTGGCTTTTTAATATATATCAGAGAAATTTCTATTCCACCACGAAGATTAGATGCGGGTTGCAGGCTTGAAATATTTACATCATAAGTAACGCCAAATTGCACATCGCCAAATTCAAGACCTATATAAGGAATTACTGCATCTGCTACATTATTAAATCTTGCCCAACTGCCGATGTAAACATTTACAGGATTTTCTTCATCGTAGTTAAGGTTAAGTGCATACGCTCCGCCAAACATCAGGTTGGTTGCACTGGCCTGAAAACTGTAATTGGCGCTGAAGTGCATTGCGTTTAATTGTCCCATCGGCAAGCGGCCACCTGCCTGTAATGTTGTTCTTGAATTCAGATAAAATTGTCCGCCCTGGAAAGTTTCTTTCGGCCTGTTGATATGATACATGGAAGCGCCAAGATAAAAATTATTATATCCATTGGTGCTGCCATTATAAAGTATGCCAGCATTTACATCCAGGTATTTTACATTCAAACCATTTTGGGGAAATATTTCATTTGTATTGCCAGTAAAGCCGAGGGCAGTAAGTTCATCTTCAAAATCAAGCTTGCTTATATCTAATCTCTTATCTGTATAAGATCCCTGAAAGCCTACACCAAGCTGGTGATAACCGTTTTCATCAAGTCCCTTATGAAATGCAGTGGATAAAGAAAACTGGTTAGTGGTTAATGCGCCATTACCATTTTGATCACTCAGCATCAAAAATCCCACTCCCCATCTGTCAATATCAGCAATTGCATTACCCAATAAATGAAAATCAGCCGATGCTGTTTTTGTTAAATATGCATTGTTGATAGTAGGCCATTGATTACGGTAATTACCAGCTACACGAAAAACGCCATCAAACTTTCCTGTTGATGCCGGATTAAGTGTAAGCGGGGATGCAAAGAATTGAGAAAAATTAGGATCCTGAGCTATTAACCCATTTGCTAAACTCAACGAGATGATTACTGTAAAAAATATTTTTTTCATTTGCAAAAAATAGAATAGTAAATGTACAATTTTTAAGAGACCTGTAAAACTTATTATTAGCTGCTCAATTCTGTGTTTTTGAACCATAAGCTAAATCTCCTGCGTCGCCCAATCCGGGTACAATAAAACTTTTGGCGGTAAGCTCATCATCAATATCTCCGCACCAGATAGTGGCAGATGGCACTTCTCTTTTTACATACTCAATACCAATTGTGCAGGCTATGGCAGTCACAATATGGATTTCTTTTGGCGGGCCTTCATCTTTTAAAAAATGAATTGTTTTTACAAGCGAAGCTCCTGTTGCCAGCATGGGATCAGAAATAATAACAATCCTGTTTTCCAAATCAGGACAGCTCATATACTCTAAACTTATTTCAAACGTACCATCTTTTTCATGCTTGCGGTATGCGGCAATAAATGCATTGTCGGCTTTATCAAAATAATTTAAAAGTCCATTGTGCATGGGCAGGCCAGCCCGCATTATAGTAGCAAGCACTGGTTGTTCTTTCAGTACTTTACTTATAGCTATACCCAGCGGTGTTTCAGTTTCTACTTCTTTAAAAGGAAGTACTTTACTTATTTCATAGGCAATGGCTTCAGCTATTCTTTCTAAGTTGGTACGAAAACGTAAACGATCCTGCTGAATGTTTACATCCCTCAGTTCGCTTACCCAGTTGCTGACAAGACTATGCTGTTCACTTAAATTTATGACCACAATAATTACTGATTTGGTGTAACAAATCTAAAATCTTATATCTGCAATCTGAAATTAAATAATATGATTTACCGGGCTATCGGGGTTTATGTTCAAAATAATGAAACGGTTATTGTTTTTTCAGAATTTCATGAGAATGCAGGCGCCTGGACTTATGAGTTAAAAACTAATTCTGTTTTCCCTGCCGGAAATATTTCTGCCGGGAAATTGATCAACCAGTTTATGGAAGCAAACAAATTGCAATACCAGGTGGCGCTGATTTCAGTTTTTTCTGATTCTGCAAATCAACAATGGAATGGCGCTTCAATTGCTGCTGATACAGGATTGCCGGTTATTACAGATTTACCGGAAATGGATCTGGCACTTGGTGGCAACGGAGAATTTTTTTCTTTTGCTGCAAATAAACTGCAATTGGAACCCGGTGCAATTAATAATGAAAGAAAAGCGGCATGTATTGCCTTTATGGGAATATTGCGCTGGCGTGAAGAATATAATTTTCTATCTTCCATTACCGGAGCAAGCCGCAGCAGTATTGGTGGCGCCTTGTGGATAGGACAGGAGGCATGATAAATATCAGCAGAGTGTGTGCCGGTTATCATATCTGTATTCATTTAAATAAATTTAGTTTCAAAAAATAAATTTTTCAGAAATGAGCAGGGTGAAAAAAAATAAAGCAGGAAATCTGCTTTCAAATGGAATTGAATCAGTAGATGAAAAAAAGCAATTCAAAAAAATACAAGCCTGTTTTGCTGAACAGTTTGAAAAAGCTTTTCCTGATAAGCTGGCGCCCAAAACCGTAGTTATCATTCCATCTCTTACGATGGACCAGGAAATACTTTCCAAAATAAAAGGCATTACTCATTACGAAGAAAGATTGCTTTGCATGCTGATGCTGCTGCGTATGCCCCGCACACATGTGGTGTATGTTACCAGCATGCCAGTGGATCCTGTTATTATTGATTACTATTTGCACCTGCTGCCCGGTATTACCGGCTATCATGCACAAAAAAGATTGCACCTGCTCAGTTGTTTTGATGCTTCTTCAAAATCGCTTACCGAAAAAATTCTTGAGCGGCCGCGCCTGATAGAAAGAATAAAACAATCTATACCAGATAATCATAATGCACATATAGCTTTCTTCAATGTTACTGAACTGGAAAGGACACTCTCAGTGCAGTTGGGTCTGCCGGTGTTCGGTTGCGATCCTGATCTTTTTCAGTTGGGAAATAAAAGTAATGGCCGCAAAATTTTCAGGCAATGCGGCCTGCATGTGCCTGCCGGAAGTGAAGACTTGTATTCAGAAAAAGAAATAATTGAAGCGCTGATAAAACTGAAAAAAGAAAATCCGTTATTAAAAAAAGCGGTTATAAAAGTGAATGATGGTTTTTCCGGTGATGGCAATGCAATTTTTTCTTACAAAGGCATGAAAGAAAAAGATGATATAGCCTGGAAAATAAACAGTGATTTGTATGCCAGGTTGAAACCGGTAGCTGCAGATCTCAGCCACGAAAATTTTTTGATGAAGTTTAAAGAAATGGGTGGCATTGTGGAAGAGTTTGTGGAAGGAGAAATAAAAATGTCGCCATCGGTGCAATGCCGCATCAATCCACAAGGCGAGTGTGTGGTTATTTCTACTCATGACCAGGATTTGGGTGGCGAAAGCGGACAGGTTTTTCTCGGAGCCTGGTTTCCTGCAAATATTGAATACGCAGTTGAGCTTGGTAAAATGGGAATGAAAGTGGCGGAAAAATTAAATAACAAAGGAGTGCTGGGAAGATTTGCCATTGATTTTATTTCGGTAAAAGAAAAAAAAGGCTGGGTGCATTATCCCATTGAAATTAATTTAAGAAAAGGCGGCACCACGCATCCGTACATCATGCTGCAGTTTTTAACTGATGGAGATTATAATGCTGAGAAAGGATTGTACTATACTGCCAATGGACAAACCCGTTATTATTATTGTTCAGATAATTTGCGCAGCGAACAATTTCATGGCATCACACCACCCGACCTGATTGATATTGCCATGCTGCATGATCTTCATTACGATGGCGCTTTACAAGAAGGCGTCATGTTTCATTTAATTGGCGCCTTATCGCAATTTGGAAAAATAGGCGTGGTGTGTATTGGCAGTAGTTCAGAAAGGGCAAAAGAATTTTATGATAAAGCAGTTGAAGTGCTGCAGTTGGAAACGGTACACCAGCAATATACTCATTAAATTTCTTCAAAAAATACTTTTGTGGGCTAAAGCCCAGGCTGTTTTGTATTTGTTAACCCCATGCTTAAGCATGGGGTTATTGAAGAAAAAGAATCCGGGCTTTAGCCCAAAACTTTAATCTGCTATTAGCTGAAATTGTTAATTGAGGGTGCTGCATTACAAACTGCACAATTATTTACTTAGCATCTCTTCTGCTCCTGTCCAGTTTTCCGGAACCCCGGTTTTCAGATATTTCAAAGCGTTTTCCATAAATAAATTTATTGTGCGGTCATCAGGATCATCTTTCAAAATAGCCTGGAATGACTGTGCCGCATTTTCAAAACGCTGATCCTTGTAATAGTCCATCGCCTTCTTAAATTGTGGCAATGTTCTCATCTTTTTCTGAAGTTCCGCAGGAGTGTATCCATCTATACATTCGATAATACTTAGTGGCTTATTTTTTCCTTTTAATTGTACTTCACCAAGATGCCGTAAATTATATTTATCCTGGTCATTTATCTGGAGCAAAGTTTCTCCACTCAACAACAAGGGCGTTCTGTAATATTTTGTAAG
>JANOJO010000734.1:0-2435 GCA_031418795.1 Bacteroidota bacterium
AGAGCCTGACTTGAGTTAATGAAACATATACTTCCATTGGATATAATTAAAAATGAAACAATAATCGTTCACGATAAAACAAGCAACATGAAATCTTCAATTTTTAAACCCTTTTTATTAATTGCATTAGTCGCTTTCACATTTGGCATTTTGCAAAGCTGTAAACCCAAAGGAACACAATCTGCCGTAAGTGGTGATGCTGCATCAAAAGTTTATGTGGCTCCCGGTAAATATGATGAGTTTTACAATTTCGTATCTGGCGGTTTCAGCGGGCAAATGTCAGTGTATGGTATTCCATCCGGACGTTTGTTTCGTGTCATTCCCGTTTTTTCCGTTGACCCTGAAAAAGGGTATGGTTACAGTGAAGAAACTAAACCCATGCTGAATACTTCTCATGGTTTTGTACCCTGGGATGATCTGCATCACATTGCACTTTCTCAAACTGATGGCATACATGATGGTCGTTGGGTATTTGGCAATGGCAATAACACACCACGTATTGCAAGGATTGACCTGAAAACATTCCGGACTGCTGAGATTATAGAAATTCCCAATAGTGCAGGTAACCACTCTTCACCATTTATAACTGAAAACTCAGAATACGTAGTAGCAGGTACCCGTTTCTCAGTACCCATGGATAATAGTAATGGTGATGTTCCAATTAATACATATAAAGCAAATTTTAAAGGAACGGTAAGTTTTATTGCTGTTGATAAAACAACCGGTAATATGAATATTGCATTTCAGATTCAAATGCCGGGGATAAATTTTGACCTGGCCCGTGCCGGTAAGGGAATATCACATGGATGGATGTTTTTCAGTTGCTATAATTCAGAAAAAGCTAACACGTTATTAGAAGTAAACGCTTCACAAAAAGATAAAGATTTTATCATTGCTGTAAACTGGAAAAAAGCTGAAGAATACATGAAAGCCGGTAAAGGAAAAAAAGTTCCGGTTAAGTATGCTCATAATATTTATGATGAACAAAAACATTTGGCTACTTCTGTAATTAAAAAAGAAGTTATCATGCTGGATTCAAAAGAACTGGCTGATATGGTTTACATGATACCTTGTCCCAAATCTCCACATGGCTGCGATACAGACCCTACCGGTGAGTATATAGTAGCTAGTGGTAAACTGGCAGCCATGATCCCGGTTTTTTCTTTTACAAAAATGCAAAAAGCTATTGCAGATAAAAATTTTGAAGGTGAATACGATGGCATTCCTGTACTGAAATATGATGATGTATTGCATGGCGAAGTAAAAAAACCTGGTCTTGGGCCTTTGCATACAGAGTTTGACGACAAAGGATTTGCTTATACATCATTCTTTGTTTCATCTGAAATTGTAAAGTGGAATATAAAGACTCTTGAAGTTGTTGACCGTGTTAAAACTTTTTATTCTGTTGGTCACCTGAGTGTTCCTGGTGGTCCTACCAAAAAACCATGGGGCAAATACATGATTGCTTATAACAAAATCACCAAAGATCGCTATCTGCCCACAGGTCCTGAGCTGGCTCAGAGTGCACAGTTATATGATATCAGTGGAGAGAAAATGAAACTCCTGCTTGACTTCCCCACTATTGGTGAGCCACATTATGCTGAAGCTATTCCTGCTGATTTAATAATGAAAAACAGCCAGAAGATTTATAAGATAGAAGAAAATAAAAATCCTTATGCAGCACTCGGAGATAAGTTTGCCAGAGTAGAACGTAAAGGAAACGAAGTGCATGTTTATATGACAGCTATCCGCTCACATTTTACTCCGGATAATATAGAAGGTGTAAAAATGGGTGATGTGGTTTATTTCCATGTAACTAACCTTGAACAGGATTGGGATGTGCCACACGGTTTTGCTGTAAAAGGAGCAAACAATGCCGAACTACTCATCATGCCAGGCGAAACACAGACATTGGCATGGAAACCGGAAAAGGTTGGAGTGTATCCAATGTATTGCACTGATTTTTGTTCTGCACTGCACCAGGAAATGCAGGGCTATATAAGAGTAAGCCCGGCTGGTTCCAATGTGCCAATAACATTCAGCACAGATAAAAAAGAGCCGGCTGTTACAGCAGCAACTGCAACAGAAAAAAAATAATTTTTATTGACTACTTCCTGTTAACGGGAGTAGTTTACTAACAATTAAAAAAATAATTGAATTATGAAAAAGATACTAAACATTTTACCAGCTCTTCTTGCATTTGTATTTTTTGCGTGCAACAGCAATACTGAACCAGGCAAAATCGAATCAACTGAAGCAGCAACAGCGGGCGGACAGGAAGCTGTTAAAGACGATGTATCACAAAAAGATGTAGTAAAAATTGCAGTTGGGTCAAAAGATCATACCACATTAGTGGCAGCTTTGAAACAGGCTGAATATGTTGATGATCTTTCCAACGCAGGGCCATTTACAGTTTTTGCCCCTACCAATGATGC
>JANOJO010000735.1:0-2356 GCA_031418795.1 Bacteroidota bacterium
TATCAGGAAAAGTAAAAAAATTATACCGCCGGGTTTTAATGGCATCCCTTTGTTTGATGTGGTGAGGTTTTTCTTTATTCAAATTGGAAAAACAAGTCTGAATGAAAGAGCCGCATCCATTGCATTTAATTTACTGATGGCTATTCCGCCTGCCTTAATTTTTCTTTTTACATTAATTCCATTTTTACCTGTAGATGGATTGATGACAGAACTCAATGGCCTGATTCGGGATGTAATTCCCGGGCAAAAAGAAAACTCAGCTATTATTAGTTTTTTAGACGACTTTACCACCCGCCAGCGAAACGATTTACTTTCTTTTGGATTTATTCTTGCACTTTACTTTTCATCCAACGCCATGATTGGAATAATGGATTCATTTAATAAAATACATTATATCGGTTTTTCAAAAAGAAATTTGCTTCACGACAGGTGGGTTGCCATGAAACTTACACTTATCCTGTTTGTTATTATAATTCTTTCTATCGGCCTTTTAGTTTTACGCGGTTCTGTATTAAACTGGTTGGGAATAGTAGATCCAAATATCCAGACATTGATTTTTAATACAAGATGGGTGGTAATTGTTTTCGTCTTTTTTCTCACCATATCTTTTATATACCGCCATGCACCTGCCTTGCAAAAAAAATGGAAACTCGTTAACCCCGGTTCGATATTGGCAACATTTATGATGATTGCATTCACCATGTTATTTTCTTACTGGGTTGTAAATTTTGGAAATTATAATAAACTGTACGGTTCTATTGGCACTATTATGATTCTTATGTTATTGATTTTCTTTAACTCACTTGTGCTCTTAATAGGCTTTGAACTCAACGTAAGTATCTCTTCTTTGAAAAAATTGTCTGACCAGAGGAAAATATCAAGGGCAGATGGGCATTAATTCTCAAAAAAATGTCTGACCTTTAAGCTCTAAATTGAAAACTATGAAACAAATATTTCCAATCGCTGCTGTATTTGCAGTTGGCTTGTTTGCCTTTACCACATTTAATGAAACTCTTCCTATTGGAGCTGCGTTACCCAAAGAAGATTTTATAATGAAAGATATTTCAGGCAAAGAAATATCTCTGAAGGATGCAAAAAGGAAAAATGGTTTGCTGGTCATGTTCAGTTGCAATACCTGCCCCTGGGTAATAAAAAATCAAACCCGTACAAATGAAATAGCAGCTTATGCTTTGTCAAAAGACATCGGCGTTATTTTACTCAATTCAAATGAAGGATCAAGGGATGATGCGGATTCTTATGAAGAAATGAAACAGTACGCCAAAAACCAGGGTTACGCATGGCATTATGCTGTTGACCAAAATTCAGTTCTTGCAAATGAATTTGGCGCCAACCGTACACCCGAATGTTTTTTATTTAATGCGGCTGCAAAACATGTTTATCATGGCGCTATTGATGATAACCCGGGCAATGCCGGTGCCGTAACCCGCAAGCATCTTAAAGAAGCGATGGATGAAATGGTAGCCGGAAAAGATATTGCAGTAAAAGAATCCCGGTCAATGGGATGCCAGATAAAAAGGAAAGAATGATTTTCTTTTATAACATCAGAGGGTACTGCTTCAATTCTTCTTTTTTTTATAATCAAGCATGGAAATAAAAAACTGTACAATAACGGATATTGAAGAAATCTTTCGTCTTTACAGAATTGCTACTGAATATCAAAAAACCAGGTTCACAGTTTTCTGGCCTGAATTTGAGAGGTCTCTCGTAGAAAATGAAATTTCTGAAAACAGGCAATGGAAACTAATCATTGATGGAGCCATTGCCTGCAACTGGGCCATAACATTCAGCGACCGGCAAATTTGGGAAGAACGAGATGCTGATTCTGCAATTTACATTCACCGTATAACTACAAATCCCGATTACAGGGGAAGAAATTTTGTTTCAAACATTGTAAAGTGGGCTAAAGGATTTGCTCCAAAAAATAATATAGACTTTATTCGTTTGGATACAATTGGCAATAACGAAAAACTGATTCAGCATTATCAAAAAGCGGGTTTTAATTTTCTTGGCATATTTAAATTAAAGAATACGGATGGATTGCCATCACACTACGAGAATGGCTCTGCCTGCCTGTTTGAAATTAAAATGAATCATTAGTACGATTTTTTTGCTTTTAAAACTCCAGCTTCCAAACCTCACCCCAGTTAGCTACGTAAATTGTATTGTTGAGACTAATGATAGCCACACTTTGATTAGGAGCAAACCCACTTAGGTATCCAATTGACCATGTATTGCTTGCTATATCGTAAATATCGAATTTGTCACTATCGCTTTCACCGGCGAAAAACACAATCTTATTACCTTTTATAACTACATTGTTTTGCATGTTTCCGTG
>JANOJO010000736.1:0-2407 GCA_031418795.1 Bacteroidota bacterium
TACGGGTTTGGGATTGTTTGGATGGCAAAAATCCGCCAGGGCCAAATCTGCAAGTGTTTCGATATGTTCTTGTTTTACGCCAATTGCTCCAAGCGTTGCAGGAAGTCCTAGTTGTTTATTCAGCTCAATCAAATGATTGATTACTGCGTCACCAGTTGTAACCGGCAGGCGCATAGCAACGGCAATTCTAGTGAACTGTTCCTCAAGTCCGGGTGCATTAAAGCCCATACCGTAAGGAAGGTTCACCGCATTGGCAAGGCCATGGTGTGTGTCCAGCAAAGATGATAGCGGATGAGCCAGCGAGTGAACAATGCCCAATCCTTTTTGGAAAGCAACGGCGCCCATCAGCGAAGCAATCATCATCTTACTCCTGCTTTCAATATCAGGCTTGTGCGTTGCAGTTACGATTGAATCATTAATGAGACGAATACCTTCTAGAGCAATGCCGTCAGCCATCGGGTGAAATCCTTTAGCAATGAAAGCTTCCATATTATGCGTCAAAGCATCCATTCCGGTGGCCGCAGTAATCAAGGATGGCAGTTCCATTGTTAATAATGGATCTGCGAAAACAATTTTAGCTAACAGCTTTGGTGAAAAAAGAATTTTCTTCTGATGTGTTTCATCATCGGAAATAATTGCACTGCGTCCAACTTCACTTCCGGTGCCGGCAGTAGTAGGAATAGTGATAAAATGAGGAACATCGTTGGTTACATAAATATCACCACCAATAAGATCGTCGTATTTAAAAAGATCTTCCCGGTGATTTGCTCTCAGCACAATTGCCCTTGCCACATCCAATGCCGCACCGCCACCCATGCCAATGATGGAATCGCTTTTTGTGTTATCATACACTTCAGTGCCTTTATACACATCTGATTTTACCGGGTTTTTATGTATGTCAGAAAAAACTTCCGGCGAAATGTTTTTCTTTTTCAGATCATTGATGATTGTTTTAAAAAAATCTAATTGTGATACTGTAGGATCTGTAACTACCAGTGGCTTTGATAAATTATTTTTTAAAAGATAATCACCCAACTCTTTACTGGATCCTGCACCGAAGCGGATAGTAGTGGGGAAATTGTATTGAAAGATTTTGTCGAATGTCATGTTTGTAATTTAGAATTTAATGTTTGTCCGCTTCTCCATCCGGATCATTTTTTCTGAACCCGGCAGGGGTTAAATATCGGTAGAAAAATGCAAATATTAATGTACATGAATCCACAGGAGTCAAACAAAATGATCAACACCTATGGAGTAGATGAATGGCATTAACCAACTGTTGCAGGTAGCGAATCTTAAAGATTCAAACTCATTATCCTTATTGATATGTGAATATTGCATAATCGAAAGTTGACTGCAAAAAACTTAACTTTACAGAAAAAAGGAACAAAATGGACAGACCAATTATTTATACCGTTGGACACTCCACACATCCTATTGATATTTTTCTGGACCTGCTGAATACATATTCAGTTAATTGTTTGATTGATGTTCGGAGTGTTGCTGCAAGTTCATACAATCCACAATACAATTTAGAACCGCTATCCAATTTTCTTAAGGCAAATAATATTATTTACATGCACTTTGCCGAAGAGTTCGGTGCAAGACATGCTGAACCGGATTTGTTGGACGATGAAGGCAAAGTAAATTTTGAACTTGTCCGCAAATCCTGGCTCTTCAAAAACGGAGTTGAACGGCTTTGGCAAATCGTTGACAAAGGTTACACTATTGCATTAATGTGTTCAGAGAGTGAGCCATTTGACTGTCACCGGTTTTCAATGATTTCAATTGCATTGGAAAAAGATGGTTTTGAAGTAAGGCATATTTTGAAAGACAAGACAATTAAAACAAATGCACAACTTGAAAATCAGTTACTGAAAAAATATGAAAAGAAAATACCTAAACCGGATATGTTTCAGCCGAACATTACAATTGATGACCAGCTAAAAGCGGCATATCGCTTAAAAAATAAAGAGATTGCATACTCACCCTATTCAAAAAAGCCACAGGAAGAAACCTTATGATTAAACTTTATACAATTGGCTTCACAGGTAAATCCGCTGAAAAATTCTTTACCCTGTTACGGAATAGCGGTGTAAATAAAATTGTTGACACAAGAATTAACAATGTATCACAACTTGCAGGATTTGCAAAGGGTTCTGACCTTAAATTTTTTGCAGGTGAAATCGGGCACATGGCTTATGAACACAATGTAGATTTTGCCCCGACAAAAGAATTGCTTTCAGAATACAGAGATAAGAAAATAACCTGGGAGCAATATGAGATTGAATATCTCAATTTACTTGATATGAGAAAAATTGCGCAAAAGATAAATATTGATTTGCTGCATGAGAATTGCCTGTTGTGCAGTGAGCATACACCTGAAAAATGTCACAGGCGGCTTCTT
>JANOJO010000737.1:0-2156 GCA_031418795.1 Bacteroidota bacterium
TGCACGAAAGTGTTTAATATGGCTAAGAGTTTCCACACAATTGTCCACCAATTCTTTTGCAGTTCGTTTTATGTATTCACTGCGTTTAAACTGCATCACATTTTTATCCATGTCTTCGGCAGTCCAGCCACGGCTCCAGCCTAGAAAACTAAATGGAGGAAAAGTAAAACCAAGATCTGTAAAGAAAACCATCATCTGCCCGGCCACCTGCTGAATATTATCCTGACCACCGGTAATGATGAAAGAAGCAACTTTATTTTTTATCAATACTTTGTCTTTAATGGTAATCTGGTTTTGTACACAGTTCAACCGTTCAGCCATTTTAAAATATAAGGAAGAAGGATTGCCCCAGCGGATAGGTGTAGCCACTAAAATAATGTCGGCCCATAATATCATATCACGATATACCTGTGTCATCCCATCATCCTGTTGCATCTCTGTAATGCTGCAGGGCCATGTACAGGCATTCACATGTTGTGAATAATAACCTTCACATGCACGAAAACCAAGTTCACGCAGCTTCAGCATTTTTGTAGCAGCGCCATGATGTTCTTTGGCATAATCCAGTGCCATTTCCAGAGCAGCTTCGGAGGTACTGTACCTTGGTAAATCATCATTCATATTGGTAGTGGAAATGCCAAGAATATTTTTTGACTCCGGTGTAGTCTGATATTTCAACTTTACCAAATCTTCAATCAGCTTCAGGTCATGCACTGCACGATGTGCTTTTTTTACCGGCTGTGCACTTATTAAAATATCATCGCCTTCCAGTTTCACTTCATATAGGGCCTGTTGATCTTTAAAGCCGGGTGGCGCACTTCCTGTTTTGATATTATATTCCCAGCCATGCCAGGGGCAGGTAACATAAAGTCCATCATATTTTTTTTCCACTAACCCCAAACCCAAAGGACCTGCTTTATGCAGGCATGCGTTGGCAATAGCGGTGATTTCATTATGGAAATGAAACAACGCAACTTTCTGCGCACCCACCTGTACTATTTTTTGTGAATCGTTTGGCAGATCAGCAAGCGAGCAAACTTTTATATAGTCCATAAAAAATTTATTTTGACAGACTATTAAGTTGAGAAAAATTTCCGGTAGTGAGAAATAAATTTTTATTTAAACTGAAATTGCACTAATAATTTCAACTGTATAAGAATTTAATGTGCTTTTCTCGCTTTCACTTCTTCAAATCTTTCATCATAATCTTCCCTTATTGTTCCCATCATTCTGTCCCAGAAGAGAAGGTACAAGCCATAATTGCCTTTAAAGTATTGATGATGCTGGTTGTGATTTACTGAAGTGTTTATCCATTTACCTAACCAATGCCTGCTGAAACCTTTGGGATAAATTTCATAACCCGTATGGCCATAAACATTATATATTATTGAAAAAAGAAAAAATACTGGAAGATGAATACTGTGAATAGGAATGGTAAAAAGAAAAACCACAAATACACCAACTTCTACTACAGCTTCCAATGGATGAAAAGCATAAGCAGCCCAGGGAGATGGATTAGCGGAATGATGATGCACCAGGTGAAAGTATTTGAAAAGTTTTGAATGATGCATCAGCCTGTGTGTCCAGTAAAAATAAGTATCATGAATAATGAACATGAGCGGAAATGCTGCAAAAAAATAAAACCAGCCATGTTCTTCAATTTTTGAATAATGCGTGGTGTAAGGTTCGATGACCGGGTTTTTAATTAGAAACACAGGAACAAATGCAAAGAACAACATGGTACTGAGTGAAAAGAAAATCTCTCTGAAGTAATCTGATTTATTTGGTAAGCGCTGTTGAATTTTTTTATGACCCAGCAATTTGTATAACAGAACATAGCCCAATAAAAAAGCAACACCTGCAATAATAAAATAGCGGCTGCTTATTTTTTGAAGTATGGAAAAATAATCGGTCCAGGTCATGCTGTATTTGATTTAGGGAGTGATTTAATTCATTTTATAAAAACAAACTAATGTGCATCCAGCCAGTTTTTCCCTTCGCCGCATTCGGCAGTTACCGGCACTTTATTTGGCAGCGGCATGGCCGATTGCATACATTCTACAATCAATGGTTTCAATTCTTTCACTTCATCTTTTACTGCATCAAACACAAGTTCATCATGCACCTGCATAATCATCCTGCTTTTGAAACCTTGT
>JANOJO010000738.1:0-7988 GCA_031418795.1 Bacteroidota bacterium
GTGCTCGATTCAAACGCCAGCGAACATGGCGCCCGCATGACGGCAATGGATAAAGCCAGTGAAAATGCAAACGAAATGCTGCGTTCGCTGAAAATATCTTACAACCGTGCAAGACAGGCGGCCATTACTACTGAGCTTACCGAAATTGTAAGTGGTGCAGCTGCGTTGCAAGGTTAAAGCCCCCTGTCCCCCGAAGGGGGAACTTAGGTTGTAGTTTCCTTTTTTGTTTGAAATTTCATTCAACAGTATGTTGATAATTGTGTTACGGGCTTTGGTTCCCTGATTGTACTTTCGTTGCAAATTTACCCAGAGAGAAGCGAAGGGCACCTTTCATCTTTTAGTTCTTTAATCAACATTATTAACTACTTCAGATCTTTTGTTAACTACAAATGATTTGAGTCTAAAAGCCCCTTTAGGGGTTGGGGTTTATATGGAAATAACTAACCTGATACCGCACATTGAATCTTTAATTTTTGCCAGTGACAAACCGCTGACAACGCTAGAGATTGCTGATCTCATCAATAATGCTTTTTCATTTATGGATGAAAAAGTAAAACTTGACCAGGTGGAAACTGCATTGGAAGGCATTGTAGAAAAATACAGTTCTGAGTTTTATCCCTTTGAAGTAAGAATGAGCGGTGGCGGCTGGCAGTTTCTTACAAAAAAAGAATTTCATAAAACTATTGCACAGCTTAACGGAGATAAATTCCTGAAAAAACTTTCTTCAGCAGCCATGGAAACACTTTCGATAATTGCTTACAAGCAACCTGTAACAAAAGGCGAAGTGGAATCTATACGCGGCGTAAGCGCAGATTATGCAGTGCAAAAGCTTTTGGAAAAAGAACTCATCATCATCAGCGGAAGAAATGAAAAAATGCCCGGGCATCCATTAGTTTATTCCACATCAAAAAGTTTTATGGATTATTTCGGCATCAACTCTGCAGAAGATTTGCCAAAAATAAAAGAAGTGCTGGCCGAACAGTTCATTGAACCCACTGTAATCAGTGATGAAGATTTTGTTTCGGATGCCGCTACTATTGAGTCCACTGAATCTGAAAATAAGGATACTCCTATACTTGCTGTAACAGAAGATGGCCAACTGATAGAAAACAAAGACAAGACTGAGGGAGAAGAAAGTTAAAAACCATTTTCAATAAATGAACGTAATTTAAGGGCAATGAAAATTGCCTTTTTTTATTTTTTAATATTCAGTATGACAGCTTCAACAGTGTTTTCGCAACCTGGCGATGATGGTATCCGGTTATCGCAGTATTTATTGTATGCTGCAAGAACCGGCGACTCAACCCGTGGTTATAAAGATTCACTTGCCTCTGTTGGTTTTGAAACCCTCATTCAGCAATTGGATAATGATGATAAAAGAAAAACTTTCTGGTTGAATATTTATAATGCTTTTACACAAACAGGATTACAGGAAAATCCTGCATGGTATAAGAACAGAAATAAGTTTTACAAAAGAAAATATATTGTTGTTGCCGGCAAAAAGCTGAGCCTTGATTTTATAGAACATGGAATTATAAGAAGAAGTAAAATAAAACTGTCGCTGGGTTATCTGAATAAATTATTTCCATCTGCTGTTGAAAAAAAGCTGCGGTTAAAAAAACCGGATTACAGAATTCATTTTGCTTTAAACTGCGGTGCAAGAAGCTGTCCGCCCATTGCATTTTATAAACCCGATCAAATAAACAAACAACTTGAACTTGCAACCAATGCTTATCTTAAAACAGAAGTAATTTTTAGTGGAGAAAATAAAACAGTAGAGTTGCCTGCCATCTTCAGTTGGTTTCGTGGAGATTTTGGCGGTAAAAAAGGAATATTAAAAATATTGCAACAAAGAAATATTATTCCTGAAAATAGTTCACCTTCCATCAAATGGAAAAAGTACGACTGGACACTTGCATTGAAAAATTATGACTCTTCTTAAAGAAACTGTTTTAATGGTGACACAAAGAACAAAGGATCCACGACGGAAACAAAGAATCAGGAATTTATTTTTTACGGTGTGATCTTTGTGTTTTCTTCGTGTCCGTTGTGTTACTTAATTCTTTCCTGTTAATACTGCCTGTATAGAATGGGCCTGGCTTCTTATCTTCGCTAAACATGCAACAATCACTTTCTAAAGAACAATTAATTCAAATCGCAAAAGATTTTGGCACTCCTGTCTATGTCTATCATGCAGAAAAAATAAAGGAACAGTATGAAATATTACTAAATGCATTTACCGGTGTCAATGCAAGATTTTTTTATGCAGCCAAAGCGTTAACCAATATTAATATTTTAAAATACATTAACAGCATTGGGTGCAATGTTGATTGCAGCTCTGTCAACGAAGTGAAGCTGGCAATAAAAGCAGGATTTCTTCCTCAACAAATTCTATACACTTCCAGCAATATTGCTTTTGAAGAAATAGAAGAAGCGAAAGACCTGGGAGTGCATATTAATATTGACAGTATTTCCAATCTTAAAAAGTTTGGAAAAAAATTTGGACATAGTTATCCCGTGGGAATTCGCCTTCGGCCAAATATCATGGCTGGTGGTAATCTTAAAATTTCAACCGGACATGCTGCAAGTAAGTTTGGCGTGCCATTGGAAAATATAGAAGAAGTGTTGAAAGTGGTGAACGAAACAGGATTGCACATCCGCACCTTGCATATCCATACCGGCAGTGAAATAAAAGATGTGGAGGTATTTGCAAAAGGAATTGAACTGTTGTTTGCATTAATAAAATATTTTCCTGAACTGGAAGTAATTGATCTCGGTGGTGGATTTAAAGTTCCGTACATGCAGGGAGAAGAAGGAACGGATATTGAATTGCTGTGTAAAAAAGTAAAAGAAGAATTTGATTCATTAAAAGAAAAGAGCGGTAAAGATTTGCAGGTTTGGTTTGAGCCGGGAAAATATCTGGTAAGTGATTGTGGTTATTTTATTACCAAAGTAAATGTGGTAAAACCAGCCGGTGATATTTTATTTGCAGGAGTAGATAGCGGATTGAATCATTTTATCCGCCCCATGTTTTATGGAGCGTATCATGAAATTGAAAATATTTCCAATCCTGCCGGTGAAAAAAGAAATTATAATGTAGTGGGTAATATTTGCGAGACAGACAATTTTGCTGAAAACCGTTCATTGCCCGAAATAAGAGAAGGTGATTATCTTGTTTTTAAAAACGCCGGAGCTTATTGTTTTGAAATGTCATCTAATTACAATGCAAGATTCAAACCTGCTGAAGTGATGGTGAAAGATGGTAATGATTTTTTAATAAGGAGGAGAGAGGTGATGGACGATTTGCTGAGCGGTCAGGTTGAAGTTGAAAATTAATTTGTGTAATTTTCATTTTACTTTTAAAAGAATAATTTATGATGGGAAAGATAATTACCTCCATGTTTTTATATTTTTTCATAACTATTTCCGGCTTTGCACAGGATATGACAAAATTCAATTTGTATAAACCTGCAGAAGATGCTGAAAAAGAAATTGAGAATGCAATCAGCAAGGCAAAAAAAGAAAGCAAGCATGTTTTTATACAAATTGGCGGCAACTGGTGCATCTGGTGTGCAAGGTTCAATGATTTTGTACTGACTGATAAAAAGATTGATTCAAACATGAATGCAGAGTATGTAACATATCATTTGAACTACAGTAAAGAGAATTACAATGTGAAGTTGCTGGCAAAATATAATTATCCGCAGCGGTTTGGCTTCCCGGTTTTTCTTGTATTGGATGGAAATGGAAAATTGTTGCATACGCAAAACTCTGTTTATCTTGAAAAAGATAAAAGCTATGATCGTAATGTTGTAATTGGTTTTTTTAAAGACTGGAGTCCTAAAGTACTTGAACCATCACAATATAAAGAACAGTAATGGAAACAAATTTTTTATCGTTTGCAAAACTCATTCGTCATCCTGTTAAGTTCAGGTTTTTTCTTTTTTCAAAATTGCCTGCTGCATTTTTTTCAGGTGTACGGGTAAAATCAATTGATGAAAATAAATGTGAAGTAACGGTGCCATTCAAATGGTTTTCTCAGAATCCTTTTCGTTCTACATATTTTGCCTGCTTAAGTATGGCAGCAGAAATGAGTACAGGTGCATTATCAATGGCGCATTTATATAAAAGAAACCCGGCAGTGAGTATGCTGGTAGTAAAAACAGATGGTGAATTTTTTAAAAAAGTTACAGCCAAAGCAACATTTACCTGTGAAGATGGTGCATTACTAAAACAGGCAATTGAAGATGCCGTTGCCACAGGTGAAGCAAGATCAGTAACAGCAAAATCAGTTGGAAGAAATAGTGCGGGTGAAATAGTGGCTGAATTTAAAATCATCTGGTCATTTAAATCAAAAAGTAAAAAATAGTTTTAAAAATAAAAAATACGCTAACGGAAGAGAATTTAAGTTCTCCGCCGTTGGCGGACGGAGGGGGCATTATGAAAATAGCATTTCACGGCGCAGCAAGATGTGTAACTGGCAGCAAACATTTAATTACTTTAAAGAGTGGTAAAAAAATCTTACTCGATTGCGGCATGTTTCAGGGAATGGGAAAAGATACGGATGTATTGAACCGCAATTTTGGTTTTGATCCTTTGACGATTGATGCTATGATTCTTTCTCATGCACATATTGATCACAGCGGATTAATTCCCAAACTAACTAAAGAAGGTTATAAAGGAAATATTTTTTGTACGCCGGCAACAAAAGATCTTACTTCCGTGCTGCTGGAAGACTCAGCTGAAATACAGGAAGATGATATTAAATATGAAAATAAAAGAAGAGCAGCATCAGGCCAGCCATATCTTCATCCGCTTTATAGAAAAGAGGATGCAAAGCAGGCACAACAACAATTGGTAACTGTTGAATATGCAAAATGGTTTGATGTAGAGGAAGGTGTACAGGCCATGTTTACAGATGCAGGACACATCATTGGCAGTGCATGTGTGCATTTAAAAATAAAAGAAAACGGAGTTGAAAGAACAATTACTTTCAGTGGCGATGTGGGCCGCTACCGCGATGTAATTTTAAAATCGCCGCAGGATTTTCCGCAGGCAGAAATTATTATTTTAGAGTCAACTTATGGAAATAGTTTGCACGATCAACACTCCACTACGCCGGATCAGTTACTGCAATGGATAGAAAAATCCTGTTTAAAGAAAAAAGGAAAATTAATTATTCCTGCATTCAGTGTAGGCAGAACGCAGGAACTGTTGTTTGCACTCAATCAGCTTGAATTGGAAAACCGGCTTCCCGATCTTGATTATTTTGTTGATAGCCCATTAAGTATTGAAGCTACAGAAATCATCAAAAAATATCCTGCATATTTCAACAAAAAAATTCAAAAAATTTTACAATCAGACAACGATCCTTTTGGGTTTAAAGGATTGAAGTATATAAAAACAAGAGAGCAATCTAAATTGCTCAACTTCCGCAACGAGCCTTGTGTAATTATTTCTGCAAGTGGCATGGGCGATGCGGGCAGGGTGAAACACCATATCAGCAATAATATTGAAAACAGCCGCAACACAATTTTATTTACCGGCTATTGCGAACCCCGCTCTGTAGGTGGCCGGTTGGTGTCGGGAATTAAGGAAATAAAACTCTTTGGTGTGGAGCATGAAGTACATGCTGAAATAGGAACCATCCGCAGCATGAGTGCTCATGGCGATTATGAAGATCTTTGTCAATGGCTGGCCTGCCAGGATATGAAGCAGGTGAAAAAACTTTTCCTTGTGCATGGAGAGTATGAAGTACAACAGGATTTCAAAACCCGGTTAGAGAAAAAAGGTTTTGATGATGTGGAAATACCGGAGCTTCATTTTGAAATCGGGCTGGAGTAAAATTGTAAATAATTATAAGTATTTATTCTGCAGTTGTAGGGTCAATAATTGTTGAAACTTTTGAAATTACATTTGCCGGAAACCCTCCCTTTGCTGCATGTTCCCTTACTATTTCTTCATTTGGCGCAATGTAAATACAATAAATTTTATCAGTAGTAACATAACTATGCACCCACTGAATGGAAGGCCCCATTCCAGATAAAACACCACAGGATGTTTGAGAGATAGCATGAAGTTGTTCTTTAGTTAATTTTCCTGCGCCGGGAATTTCACGTTCAATTACAAATTTTGGCATAAAAGGATGATTTAAGATGATAAATTAAGAATAATGCTGTTTGCAACGCTTAAATCTACAAGTTAAGACATTTCTGATTTCTTTTTCTGTCAGCGTATTGTAAGCCAGTCTGACTATTTCTGCCGCTTTATTTTCTTTTCACATCTCTTTAGTAAACCCGGCATGGAATTTATCGTTTATATATAGCAAATGAATTTTCTGATATTAAAATTTAAAATTATGAAAACAATAAGTTTCAAAGCATGGTTAATTGCAGCACTCGGTTCCTTTATACTTTTAAGCTGTGGTACTACTGCACATATTGAAAAAGATGAAAGTGCCAATTTTAATTCTTATAAATCCTTTACCTGGTTGCATGGCGATGAGGGCAAACTTGAAAATCAAAGTGACCTGATAGAATCAAAAGTAAGGCAGGCTGTAACATTGGAATTGGAAAAAGCCGGCTGGAAACAAACAAAAAATAAACCCGATGTAATATTAGATTATGACTTGCTTGTGGAAAGAGCAAGTAAAGAAAAAAGGGAAGCAGTTTATAGCCAGCCTGGAAGCCGCTTAGTTTATAATCCATACACCCGCCGATATGCTACTGTTTATTATCCATCGCAGTTTCTCGGTTATGAATCGGTTGAGCAATTGATAAAAGAAAGTACGATTACCATTACCATGATTGATGCAAAAACTGATAAAATGGTATGGCAGGGCTGGACGACGGAGGAAGTAAGCAACAGAAATATTACCCAAAAAGAAATACAACGTGCTGTTGCCAGCATCTTTAAAAAATTTGATGTGGCAAAACGATGATAATATTTTATGAAGGACGGTTTTGATTAAGCCGTTCCGTCCCCACAGCATTGTAGGGACGGAACGGTTTTTTATGTAAAAGTTTTTTTGCAAAAGACCCTTCGAAGCCTATCTTTGCCCCCCTTAAAAGAACGGCCCGTTCGTCTAAGGGCTAGGACACCACCCTTTCACGGTGGTGATACGAGTTCGAATCTCGTACGGGCTACAAACGAGGAGTAAAAAAATTAACCCTGCAATTTTGCAGGGTTAATTTTTTCCATACATTTTACTTTTCCAATAACAAAGCTTTATGAATTTTATCCTGCCGGAACATTTCTAATCCTGCTTTTGTACTCATATAGGGCCTCTCTTTCGGGTGATGATTCATTTTACTTATCTGGTATAAAATTTTCCAATGCCGGATAATTTCTTTCCATGCAAAAAATATCGGGTGCCGGGGATCGTAAATATGTGTGGGTTCGCTGCCAGCCCCGTTTATTTCAATTACAGAAAAATTTTTTCCCTGTTTCAGTTCTTCCCAGTTGTGATAGAGGATATCCAACCGGCCATAATAAAATCCATTGACTTTTTTGCAAATTAAATCTATTGTATTCAGCAACTCCGCGTCAATCTGATTACCTGCATCTGTAAATTTTGCTCCGCGAAAATGACTGCCATAAGGCACCAGTATAAATTTTTCATCTTGCTTTAAAATCGAATCCATTTTTCCCCCATGAATCTTTCTCAGTTTATTTAATTGCAGTATTCCTCTTTTATTTTTTAAAACTAATTGTTCAATAGTGGATATGCCATCACCAGTAACCGAAAGAAATTCTTTTTTAACAATACCTGAAATATTTCCTTTTTCCTGGTTTGGATACCGGTAGTAAAAAATACCAACTTCGTTTTCGTACGGCACAGATTCTTGAATAAGAAAATCCATTTTTAATTTTTCTGCATATTCTATCAGATCAATTTCATTCTCCAATTTTTTAACTAATAATGATTTCAAACCAATATCAGGTTTCCCTATAAGCGGGTACTTCATGCCCATTCTTTGTACCTGTTC
>JANOJO010000739.1:0-3023 GCA_031418795.1 Bacteroidota bacterium
CAAGATGAAAAGTGTATTTACCTTCACTCATGTTTCCAAAAAAAGCTTCTGATTTTGTACTGTAGGGACTCCAGTTTTCTTCATAGCCATCGAGTTTGTAACGGTATTTTGTGTATTTCCCAAATGAAGGAGATATAGCGGTAAATTCAAATGTTATGCTGTTGTTGGAAAAAGGAAGACGGAGATTTTCAGGAATAATATTTCCTTTTCCGAGGCTATCGAATTTTATATTTCCGAAAGCGTTGGATAGCTTATTGATTTTTTTGGAATCAGCGGGTTTTCCAAATTTTAATACTGATTCATTGAGCTGCATTAAACTATCCTGCGTTCTGTTTTTTCCTTTTGCAAGTAATGACCACAAAAGATTAGCATTATTTACCCGGATATTCCGGATCCGGAGTGGAGGTGCACCAAATTTTTGTACTTTTTTAAAATCAAACCGGGTGACGTTTGCATTTAATCCAGGCATCCACATGCCAAGTGAATCCAGCTTCAAACTTTGTTGAACGCTAAACATGGTCGGAATGAGATTATACCCGTTGCGTTGTGAGTAGGTTGTAAATACAGGATCGGGATTATCAATTTCTGAAAAGGGAAGTGAAGCAAGTCCGGCAAGGGTGCCAAACCAGATCAGTTTGTTTGTGGAGTCCATCAAAATTTCAATAACAGTATTCCCCATGCCTTCTGCAATTCCGAAATTAGTCAGTTTCTTTCCGTCGAATTTTGAAACACCTCCATCTGTCCCTATCCAGATATTGCCAAAGGGATCTTCAGCAAAAGCATTTATGAAATTATGTGGCAGCCCTCTTTTGGTGTCTATTTTAATAACGCTATCGCCTGCAAATACAAACACACCTGAAGTATCGGTACCGATCCATTTCCTTGATCTGCTATCGGTAAATGAAGTAGTCGTATTATCAGGAAATCCCTGGCTTCGTCCATAATGAGTTATAGTCTTACCGTCGAAACTCGCCAATCCATTATATCCTGACACAATAATATTACCTTCTTTGTCTTCATTAATATCAAGGGCAAACCCTCTCTTATTTAGCTGGGGATGGATGTAATGGAAAAAATGGGTGCCATCAAAACGAATGAATACCGGCCCCGTACCATATATTAATGACCAGATATTACCTTTTTTATCAGCATATATTTTTGATAAGTTCTTTCCCCCTAGAAATGAACTCAGGTCGTACACGGCAGCTTCATTCCGGCCATATTTTATCAGCGTATTTGTGTTATTGCCCATAACCCATTTGCTCCCGTTCACATCGATTGCCAGATCATGAATGCTGCTCACCTCTTTGGATTCACCGGGTATTTCCAGCATATTCAGGTAGTTCATGCTGATCCTGAACAGGCCGTTTATCCCTCCACTCCACAGGTCACCGGCATCATCTTTTATAAATGACTTTCCTCCAGACCATCCGTCTTTTACTTCGCTTGTATATTCAATAAATTCCCCCTCCTTATAACAAAACAATTTGTCGACAGCAGATATCCATGTATTACCGAAACCGTCTTCAAACACACAGCTGATATATGATTGACCTGAATAACCTTCTTTTGTGCCAAAAAATTTTGTACTCACCCCATCAAACATTCCCAGTACAGCTTTATTATTAACCCAATTGAAAAACCATATATTTCCCTTACTGTCGGACAATAAAAGATTAGGAACCCATGTTCCCATATACTTAATGCCTGTGTATGGAATAAACTTTTCACCATCAAAAGCATCAATGCCTTTTGCAGTGCTCACCAGGATTTGTCCAGGGTTTGATTTTAACATAGAAAAACAATTATTATCTGACAAACCCTGTTCAGTGGTAAAATGCGAAATGGAATCCCTGTGAATACGATAAACCCCATTATTTGTACTCGCCCAAATATCTCCTGCATTGTCTTCTATCAAACCGGAAATTGAAAATTCTGCACCGTAATTTCCCAGGACCACCAGTTCAAAAGCTTGTCCATTGAATTTGTACAATCCCTCAAAGGTTGCAATCCACAAGTCGTCCCTGGAATCAAAAAGTAAACGGTTAATAAACCCAGAGCCAATTCCGGCTGCAGAAGAATAGTTTGTAAAACTGGTTCCATCAAATTTACTGAGATAGCCCATGCCGCCAATCCAGATATTACCATACTTATCCTTCACCAGATCTTGTATCGCACTGCTGGGGAGGCCTTCGGCCACACCATACCGGATTATTGTTGGTTTACCCACACCATAAGGGTATTTCAATGGTATCCGTTTGGGGTTAATGAGAATAGGTTTGGGGGCATAGGCACCGGTAATGGGAAAAACTTCCGGAGAGGAAAGGGTATCAGGAAGGGCTTCAGCAACCAGGCGGACAGGCTCTTTTTCTAAATGAATTTGCTCTTTCTTATGTTGGCACGAAAAGAATAAACCAACAGAACAAACAAGAAGCAGAAGATTTTTTTTCATGTTAGTTTTTTTATGCTACAGGCAGAAGGATGATGAACTGACTTCCCTCACCTTCTTTCGTCTCCACCTTCAACTCTCCTCCATGTGCTTTTACAATATCATAACTCAAACTCAATCCCAACCCTGTTCCCTGGCCTGTTGGTTTGGTAGTAAAGAAGGGTTGAAAAATTTTATCTAATACTTTTTGAGGAATACCGTTGCCGTTGTCTTTTACGCTTATTTTGACCTCACCCCGGCCCTCTCCAAAGGAGAGGGGGAAGTGCTTCGTAGTAACAGTTACGGTGGGTTCATAATTTTCAATTCCTGATTTTTTCTTTTCATCCACTACATAAAAAGCATTCGTAATTAAATTCAGTATAACTCTTCCAATATCCTGCGGAATGATACTAATATTACCAATCGCTTCATCAAAATCAGTTTTCATCGTTGCATTAAATGATTTATCCTTTGCCCTTAATCCATGATACGCAAGCCGTAAATATTCATCTGCCAAAGCATTGATATCGGTTGGTTCTTTTATACCATTGCTGCTGCGGCTATGCTGCAACATGCCTTTTACAATGGCATCAGC
>JANOJO010000740.1:0-2457 GCA_031418795.1 Bacteroidota bacterium
ATTGAAAGGATACTATACTGACCTTGTTGGAAAATATTTACCCGGAACTCTAAAGTTCTGATTGCGGGGAACGGAGTGACGAAATAATCTTCAGATTTTTTTTTATTCTTTTGCATCGTTGATCTCAATCCAGTAACCATCGGGGTCCTGCAGCCATATTTGTTTTATACCATCGGGCCTTATGTTCACCTTGTTATTTTTACTACCATTTGCATCTTCAAAAGGAATGGCTTTCTTATTAAGCATTTCAGTAAATGCATCCATGGATGCCACACTGAAACAAATATGATTTCCTTTAAAATATTCTTTTTTGTTTTCGGCGCCGGATATGATATGCAGCGAATTGCCAGGGCCTATTCTCAGCCATTTATGTTTACCATCATGAAAAGGTTCAGGAATAGAATCCAGGCCGATTACATTTTGATAAAAATCGGTGGCACGATGCAGATCAACTACAAATATTGCAAGGTGATTAAATTTAGCATTATGGATATTGCGTGGTTGGCTGAAAGAAGTGGTTTGCAATAAAAGCAAAACAACAATTAAGAGAAAAGAGAATTTATTTTTCATATAACAATTTTATAAGGTGAAAATAAGCAATTGAAATGGAGAAATTTGCAGAAAAAATATTAGTAGTTCCCGCAAACACAAGTTTGAGCTTTTGTATCCAAGATTTAATTTCAATATCAAACTATCCGGTTCTAATAATTTTCCACAAGCTTCTCAAAAGAAAAATTCCTGAAGAGGGTTTAACATTTATCACTATTATTTAAAAATGATTCCCTTAGAATTTCGCTGGTACAATGTTTTTTTATGATCGATCTCTTTAATTGTTGTTGACAAAAATCTTGTATCATGTACATCATCTAACACAATTGCTGTCCTGTAATCTTTTTTTATACAGAATAAACTGAGATTATTAAACTGTATTTCCCGTGCATGACGAATATAAATGCCCCATGCCGGTAATTCGCGGAACATAGAAAATTCGGGGTAAGTGGCGGGTTTTTCAGGAATGCTGTCCAGTTCTGACAACAGTACTTTTGCAAATAAAGAATTACCCCCGCCAGGATGTTTTACAACTATATTATTAAAGATAACATTGGTGATCATCGCACCCGGCAATCCTGCAATGATAATAGCAGGTGAAATATTCCTGGGCATATCTTCCACCGGTCCTTCATATTCATAACCTGCATCTGGTTTACTGGCAGCAATTTCTACGGATACATTATTTATCCTGATGTTTTCCAACCTTCCTTTTTTACCCTTAAGCCGTTCGCCTATTCGCAAAAAAACAGCATGACCAGTATTTAAAACCTGTAAACTATCCACTTCAACATTTTCAATAAATCCTCCATCCACGGCTTCCAATGCAATAGCTGAACGATACGTATCAAATACTTTAATATTGATCAGCCGGATATTCCTGAAACCTCCGAGTGATGCTGTTCCAAATTTAATTCCATTAGCGCTTGAACGAATGGTACAATTCCTGACCAATATATTCTGGCAAACAGAAGCAGGGTCATGTGATTTCAAACAAATCCCATCATCATCTGAATCAATATATGAATTGGTGATCGCCACACTATCACAATCGACGATATCAATACCATCGTTGTTCCAAAAAGCACGGCTGTCAACTGTAATACTATCTACAATCAAATTTTTACATTGATCAAAAGTTTGTACCCATGCAGCGGCATTACGCATAGTGACGCCGCGTATCAATACATTTTTACATGAACGAAAATAAATCAGCATGGGTCTGATCTCCACTTCGGGTCTGTCATTGCGGAAAGCATCTTTGATAAGTCCTTTATGAACGAGAGCCGCCACATTTCTCGCAACCTCTCTTCCCTGCCCATCAATTATTCCTTTACCGGTAATAGAAATATTCTGCTGATCATGACATAATACTAATGCAGTCATTCCCTGCCTTTCATAATCAAATGGGTTTAATGAGCCGAGCAATACTGCTCCTTCCAGCAGGTGCAAATTGACACCCGATTTAAGATGAATTGATCCGGTGAGAAATCTTCCAACATCAAACACTAACCTGCCGCCTCCCTGCTGCTGAATATAATCAATAGCGAATTGTATGGAACGGGTATTGAGCGTTACTCCATCAGAATAAATACCAAACAACGAAGCGGGATAATCTTTTGCCTGGCTCTCCACGCATTGAAAACAAATGAGCAGGGCAATGAAATATTTTCTTATGATGGCAGCCATGTTTTTTACTTTAATAAATAATGACAGGTCTCAACAAGAAGTTGTAGTCCCGACAGTAGCACCTCTTTCCACCTGTTCCATCCTGATTCTTCCAAATTCAGAACTGTGGCCACTCCCAAAATTCCCCGGGCTAATTCAAGCTAATTGGGATATAGCATAAAGTAATATTTGTTTTAGCAAGTGTTTTAGTGGGGTGCTTACTTTGCCGGCAAAAATAAC
>JANOJO010000741.1:0-3457 GCA_031418795.1 Bacteroidota bacterium
GCAAAATAAATGGAAGACCTGCCCCAAGCCAGCCAATTGCTTTGCGTAAGGTAAGGTGGGAAATTATTAAATCATTGTTGTTGTTGGTTGCCATAAAATTGTAATTTTTTAATTAGCTAGTTGATAGTGTGCTTTATAAAAGATGTTTACTAAATTAGTTTAAATCGCCAACAAATGAAAATATTATAAGTTGGGTTTGTTGGTGAAGAACCCTAAAAAAGACAGAGTATGATTATTGAACACCAACAAAGGCGTAAAATTCTTATTTCAGTTACATCAATATGGGAGTTTTAGTATCGGGTTATTTGCTTCTTTAATTCACTTCACCAACAAAGGGAAAGAGTTTGTTTTGTGAAATGAGGATTGAAGAGCATCATGTTTACTGTAAAGTATGATTTGACTTTAAGGTTTCCAACTCTTATAAACGAAACGAGCACCGACCTCAGGAGGGGTCGTAGGCCACAAAATGTGGGAGGGTACGATGGCTGTAGTTAAAAGTTTTTGGAAACGTTAGGGCTTTCTGATGTGCTGGTATTCTGTGTTACATCAGCCGGAACAGAAGCCGATTGAAAAACTGAAGTTGAAGTTAAGATATACAGTTGAGATTTATTCGGTCAGCCGGATATGGGCTGATAGCGATAAAAAGATGAGGATTTATTTGTCAGCCAGCATAGCAGAACCCAATGTTACCTGCATAGCCTTCGTCGCCCCCAACTAAAAGTATGTACGAATTTGTAAAGTGATTTCAGTCTGATAAATGTGTCCGCCTGTGTACTGGTTATTTCTTATCTAATAACTCCTTTACTTTTCTTTTCAATAATTTTTTGTCCGGTAAATAAAGCTGATACTTTGAAACAAATATTTTATTCGTTATTCCCCTGATTGCATACTCCACAATTATATCGTCTTTATATTTTGAAAGTATGATGCCAATAGGTTGATTGTCTCCCTCTACATTTTGTTCGGTCTCAAAATAGTTCAGGTAAAGATTCATTTGTCCGATGTCGCTATGCTCTACGGATTTTATTTTAAGGTCAATCAATACAAAGCATTTTAAAATCCGGTGATAAAAGACAAGGTCAACCCGGTAATGCTTGTTGTTAAGTGTTATGCGAAATTGTCTGGCAATAAAAGCAAAGCCCTTACCTAATTCAAGAATGAACTTTTGGAGATTGTCAATGATTTTCTGTTCCAGGTGTTTTTCTGAATAGCTGTAATGTTCGGGAATGTTCAGGAATTCCAGCACATAAGGGTCTTTGGCAATATCGGTATCGTTTTCAATAATCTGTCCTTTGGCGGCCAGCTTCATTACACTCTTTGTGTTTTTGCTTAAAGCAATACGTTCAAATAAAGCAGTGTCCATTTGCCGGCGAAGTTCTCTTACCGACCAGCCTTCATGTATTACGGTTTGCTGATAAAAGCTGATTTCCATTTCATCAGCACATTTCAGCAACTCGTAGTAATGCGACCAGCTTAATTGGTTTGACACTGTCAGACCAAATCCCTTTTTCTGTTTCTTGTCCTGTCCTGACACTGTCAGGACAGCTTTCAATTTGCCTGACTGTGTCAGGCTTTTTTGTGTTTTTATTTTTTGTCCTGACTGTGTCAGGACAGTATTGTCCATACTGAACCGAAGATAGAAACTTCGCATAGCAAAGAGATTAGAACGGGAGAAACCCTTTCCCAATTCTCTTGTGAGTTCTTTTGACAGGTCAATAAACATTTGCCTCAATGAGATTTCATCAAATTTTTCTTGTTTTTCTTTATCCACAATCAGCCTGCCTACATTCCAGTAAGTAAGCAGCAGTTCGGTATTAATGTTTCTGATAACATTGTGCCTTGCCTGTTCTATCAACTGCCTGATTTCTTTTAGCAGGTCGTTATATTTATGTTTGGATACTTTCACAGCTAACAAATATAAATGAAAGATAGAGATGTGTTTTGCAGTAACATTTCATTTCGCATATATTTCTTGTTCCAGTCCTTTTTTATACTTCTCAATCAGTCCCAACAAAGTAAGAGAGTATGATTATTGGACACCAATAAAGGCGAAAACGAAATATTGACTTTTATTTGGAGTAGAAGGTTTTGATTAACTCATCGAGAAGTTCTTGTATTTTAGAATCATTCTTTTTTAAATTAACTATTAAAGAACTATAATCTATATACTTTTTTAGTTCTTTTTTCTCTTGCACTACACATTTCAAAAAAAGATCTCTAAAAGCGAGATAATCTTTTTTCTTAGCTGAGATTATTAATTTATTAAAATTTATTATAAAATCGCCACGTTTAGAGTTTGAAATAAATGCAGCCATACTAAGTAGGCTCTCATATTCAGTGTCGTTATCATTAGACATGAATTTCACCAAAGCTAAATTGGCGAGCTCATGTGAACTACCACCATTTGCCTTAATTTCTTTTTCTAGTAGCTCCTTAGAAAATTCTAATTGATTATTATGAAGAAATAAAAAAGCATTATTATTAATATTTGTAATATAGCCTTTTGGTTTTTTAAAAAGTTTATTTAAAATATATAGAATAGGAATCAATAAAATAACAGTTAAAAGGATACTGACATAATCATTATCATAATTATCTTTCTTATTACTAGTTACTTTAGGGATGTTAATTTTACCTATCGTTTTTTCACTTTGTACTACAACTTCTGGCGATTGAACAATTCCATCCAAAACGATGTTAAGCGCAAACTTATCTTCAGCATATAAATTGGGAATTCTAAATTCAATTGTGTTTTTTGTTTTATTTAAAGAACGCAAAACTTCCTTTGTTCTTTCTAATTTTCCATTAGCATCAATTATTGTTACATTATCGTTGAAAATTGCCTGTAGTTTAATGTCTCTTGATACTTCGTTGCCAATATTTGTTAAAGTTATGGCATAAAGTGAAATTTTTAGTGAATCAGTTTGAAAATTTGATGTATTTTGTATTTCATAAATGAGGTCTTCTCTATTTGCATTAGTTTCAATACTATTTTTAGTATACCAATTCACAAAAATACCTGACGCTATTGTCACGAATAGAGTGATAGCTGCGGTATAGATTATTTGTTTCCAATTCATATTTCCTGGTTTTAAGACTTAATGAAAACCAAATTTAACGCTCTACTTTATGTAGAAGTTATGTCAAATTTAATTTATAATAAAACTCATCTAGTAATTATTTTACTTTAACTCTTTTCCCCAACTCCATCCCAACATAAATCAACAAACCCACCCCAACAGCAATTCCAATATCTCTCAGCTCTTTCAGTTTGGCATTGCTCAATAGCCAGAGAGTAATTAAAATACCGGCAACAGCAAAAACTTTTCCATAAGGAATTTTAAAGAAGCCAATTTGTGTTGCATTCTTTTTGCGAAGCTTTAATAATGCAATACATACAATGCCATAAATCATTACCCGTGTAACTGCGCTGATAGATGCAGCCGAAAGAAAAGAA
>JANOJO010000742.1:0-2950 GCA_031418795.1 Bacteroidota bacterium
CATTGTAAAACCTGTTCCAGCTTTGCCAAAGTTTTAAACTTTGGCAAAGCTTGTAAAATCGCTTGTATCTCTTTTGCAATACTCAATTGCCAGTTACTGCTGTAGCTGTCTGTTCCTAAAACAATATGGCAATTATGTTTAATGAAATTTTCAATTACCGGCGTTTTGTTTTCAATATACAGGTTGGCATTTACGCAAAAACAGTAAACTAATTTTAATCCTGTGGCTGATGCATATTCATTGGCCCAAACAATATCTTCTTCCGGCATGTATGTGTTGTGTATAAGAAAAATAGTTTGACCATTGTTGAAATAAGGCAGAACAGATCGGATGCTGCTTTTGCCAGTAACAGGAAAGGGGGATTCATTAATACCAAAAATTTTAAATAGTTTCAGGTAATCGCCACCGCCGGTTTTATAAAGTTCGTTTTCTGCCGGATGTTCCTGGTTGTGGATGGAAATAATTTTGTTTTTAGTTAATTCATTTATTAATCTAAATGTTTTTGGAATTATTGAATAGGGAGCATGTGGAACCAGACTTGAGCGTTGTCCAAAGGACTCCTTTTGGAGAGTATTGTTTGTTGAGCCCGCCTGCCGGACAGGCAGGTGTTGAGTGTTTTCAAATTGCCTCAGCACATTTTTATAATGCTCAATATTTTCATCTGCTTTCTCATCAGTAAAACTCAGCACTTCCACAAAATTCTGCCAGCGGATTTTGCTTTTACTTTTTACTTCAACAGTATCGGCTGTATTGCCAATATCGCCTACAGCTACTATACCGCCATCAACCATTTCTTTTTCAGCATCAATGATTGCCTGCATCTTCTTTTGCACAGGGTCTTCGTAAGCCCCCTCCTTCGGAGGGGGTTTGGGGGAGGCTTCTCTTTTAGTAACAACCGAACATAAAAACTCAATCAATCCAGTATGCGGTGGAATTACATTTTTAAGATGACTGAGTTCAAGATGACAATGGCAGTTTATAAGACCCGGTGAAAGAATACCACTGAATGACTGAACATCATCACCGGCTTCGGATACATTTACAAGATCAAGAACCTTTCCTGTTTCATCAGTAACCAGTACTTTATCCGGTCCGTGAAGTTTATATCCATCGAATAACTGATCGCCTTTGTATTTTCTGTATTCCATTCTAAACAAAATTCTCCAAAGCAACCCAGTTTGGCAAATTTCAAATCACTAAACTTGCCTGGCGGTAGTCAGGTTCAATTTGGTAAATTTGCTCCCCTTTATGACGATGCTCCTTAAAAGCTTAATAGAATTACTAAAGTTGAAAGGAGCGTCGCCACAAAAGTTCAATCAGAGTTACCAAAGCTGGTTACAAAAATAAAACTTCAATGTTAGACAGGTTAGAAGCCATAAAAGCAAGATTTGATCAGTTGGGTGTAGCACTTACCAACCCGGAGATTGTTGGCAACAACAAAAAATTTACTGAGACAAGTAAGGAATACCGCAGCCTGGAAAAAATAGTAAATGCCTATATAGATTACAGAAAAGTGCTGGATGATATTGTTTTTTATAAAGAAGCTTTGAATGGTGCTGATGAAGAAATGCGGGAATTGGCAAAGATGGAAACGCCGGCTACTGAAGAAAAGAAACTGCAATTGGAAGCAAGTATCCGGCAGATGCTGATACCTAAAGATCCGCAGGATGATAAAAATGCAATTATTGAAATACGTGCAGGTACGGGTGGCGATGAAGCAAGTTTATTTGCTGGCGATTTACTGCGGATGTATATCCGCTATTGTGAACGGCGTGGTTGGAAAACAGCCATACTTAGCGAAAGCGAAGGATCAGTTGGTGGCTATAAAGAAGTACAATTAGAAGTTATTGGCGAAGAAGTTTATGGCATATTAAAATTTGAAAGTGGTGTGCATCGTGTACAAAGGGTGCCGGATACTGAAGGTTCGGGCCGGGTGCATACATCGGCTGCTACGGTGGCCGTAATGCCAGAGGCGGAAGAACTGGATTTTGAATTAAATCCTGCTGATGTAAAAATGGAAACATCAAGAAGTGGTGGCGCCGGCGGACAAAATGTAAACAAGGTGGAAACAAAAGTGATGCTCACACATATTCCCACAGGTACTGTTGTTATTTGCCAAACAGAAAGAAGCCAGCTTGGCAACCGTGAAAAAGCAATGGGCATGATGCGGACAAGACTGTATGAAGAACAAGTAAGAAAACAGGAAGATGAAATAGCCAGACATCGAAAAAGCCTGGTGAGTACCGGTGATCGCAGCGCCAAAATAAGAACCTATAATTTTCCACAGGGCAGAGTGACTGATCATCGTATTAATTTTACTTCATACAATCTGCCAGCAGTTATCAATGGGGAGATACAGGATTTTATAGATGCACTTCAGTTTGCAGAAAATTCTGAAAAACTGGCTAAGCAGAATTAATGACATTTTAAAAAATGGTTGCAGGTGGTGAAACCAGTGGTGACGGAGGAATTATGGATAAAATAAAAGGGATGTTTAATTAATTAAAAAACCTGACAGTATTTGGCGTTCCATTAAAACGGGGCGCTATTTTTTTACCAAAAAAATTTTATGCAATCGTTCCCGAAAAAAATATAAAAGGTTTTTTGTGATTTCACCGTCAAATAATTTAATCAGAAGGTTACAACTTGCAATGAAATGGTATAAAATAAGAACCGGACTTAAAGCGTTAGGAGTTAATTGTTTTTTGCAAGGATACTTGCAATAATGATTGAAGAAGTTCTTAGAAAATTTGCAGTCATAAATAGGAGATATTACAGGTAAAAGACCTTTAATTTTTCATTAACAACAAGTATTATAATATTGGCAGTAAATTTGCGTTATACGATTACAACAAACAAAAATTCTAAATAATTATAAAGACATTCAATTTTTCTCATAAGCAGTTAGTTTTGGTTGCGACCCCTGTTTCTACAGGGGTTTATTTTTTTA
>JANOJO010000743.1:0-6197 GCA_031418795.1 Bacteroidota bacterium
AATGATATGATACTTGTAAACTTCGCCCAATTTAAAATTGGGAATAAAACCTTCCCAAATGCCGCTTTTATCCCATCGCGGATACAATTGGTATTCGCCATTTTTCCAATCATTAAAATTTCCTTTTACTGATACAACTGTTGCATTGGGCGCCCATACACAGAAATACATGCCCCACACATCATTTACCTGCACAGCATGTGAACCAAATTTTTTATATAAAGAATAATGCGTACCCTGCTGATAGTTGAGCACATCTTCATCAGTAAGTAATGAATAATTCCAAACCGGTTTTGAAGTATCCACAAAAACTTCTTCTTCATACTTTTTCTTTTTTTCTCTGGTGTCCTTTGTGGATTTTTTATTTGGATGCATCTTGAATTCTTTTAGAAATTTCCATTTATAATGATAATAGCCCTTTAACGTAAAATTAAGTCTTACAAACTTGTTATCCATCTGCTTTACCTAATTTCGATAATAAGTTTTTTTCGACCAACCATAAACCATAAACGATAAAAAAGCCAGCTATGAGAAAATTAGCTACCATTCTGATTTGCTGTCTGCCCGGCATAATGGGTCTTTCACAAACTTCTTCATTAAAAGGTACTGTTGTTGACTCCGTAGAAAAAGCCAATTTACAAAATACGGTTATTTCCATTTTACGAAAATCTGATTCGGTGCTGGTAAAATATACCCGTGCAGATAAAAGCGGATTATTCTCTGTTTCAAATATCAAAAGTGGTGACTATATTTTAATGGCCACGCATCCATACTTCGGAGATTTTATTGACAATATTGAAATTAAACAGGGTGAGCAAAAAGATTTGGGCAAATTGTACATGACACCCAAAAGCAAACTGCTTGCTGAAGTAATTTTAAAAAGCGGCTCGCCTATTCGAATTAAAGGCGATACTACAATTTATACTGCTGATAGTTTCAGGGTACGGCCGGGTGCCAATGTGGAAGAACTGCTGCGCAGATTGCCCGGCATACAAGTAGGAAGAAATGGTGAAATAACTGCCATGGGTGAAAGGGTAAAAAAAGTTTTAGTAGATGGAGAAGAATTTTTTGGAAGTGACCCCGGTATTGCCACAAAAAATTTAAGAGCCGATGCAGTGCAGGAAGTACAGGTGTTTGACAAAAAAAGTGACCAGGCTGAGTTTACCGGGATTGATGATGGTGTAAAGGATAAAACTATTAACCTGAAAATGAAAAAGCAGGAGGGATATTTTGGTAAAATAGAAGCCGGTGGCGGATTGAAGGATAAGTACGATAATTCTGCCATGATTAATTTATTTAAAAACAAGCGAAAGATTGCCGGATATGGAATCATGAGTAATACAGGACAAACCAATCTTGACTGGCAGGATGCACAAAACTATGGCGGCGGTTCAACCGATATGCAGGTTACAGATGATGGAGGTATTATGTTCTTTGGCGGTGGAGGTGATGATAGTTATTACGGAGGCCGCAATGGTATTCCTAAAAACTGGAACTGGGGCCTGCACTTCAGCGATAAATTCAATAACAGTAAGCAAAGTGTAAATTCAGGATATAAATACAGTAAAGTGAATGCACCTGGTGTTACCAGCAGTTTTTCTAATATGTTTTTACCAGACAGCAGTTGGAATACAAAAAGCACCAGTAATAATTTTAATTCCACAATCAAGCATGCTCTTAATCTTACTATTGATTACAAACTTGATTCCAACAACACCCTGAAGTGGACAACAAGAGTAAATAAGAATACCACTTTTACCAGTAATAAATACAATTCTGAATATACAGATTTGCAAGGAAATTTTATTAATACCAGTAACAGAAATACAACTAATAATACCGTCAGCAATAGTATGAACTCATCGCTGATATGGATGCATAAGTTTAAAAAACTTGCCCGTACATTTTCGTTGAACACTGATTTCAGCTGGAGCAATTCAAAAAACAGTGGTCTGCTTTACTCTCTTGAAAATTATTACAGCAACGGAAGTATTGCAGAAAGAGACACTACGGATCAACAAAATATCAGGAACAATGAAAACAAAAGCATTACTACCCGGATAGTATATACCGAACCCCTGATAAAAGATGTGTTTCTTGAATTGAATTATTCACTGAGTTATACAAACAATGATAATAATCGCATCACCAACCAGAAAAGCCTGAATGGCAAATATGAAAACATGGTGGATTCACTCAGCAATGATTTTACATTTAATAAATTAGTTAACACCCCCGGTGTAAGTATAAGATGGAATAAAAAGAAATTCGGTTTAACCATTGGCGCCAATACCGGCTTCAGCAACTTTGTACAAAAAAATATTACTGAAGATGTGATAACCAAATACAACTACTTCAATTTTTTTCCACGACTTAATTATAATTATAAAATTAAACCCAATAAGAATCTTACGTTTAACTATAATGGTTCAAGCACGGCGCCTACCCTGGAGCAACTGCAACCCATTCGCGTAAACACTGACCCGCTGAATATATATATCGGCAATCCGGATTTGAAACAATCATTCCGGCACAATTTCAGAACAGGATACAATTCTTACAACGTTTTAAAAGAAAAAAATGTTTACACAAATATTAGTTTCAGTTTTACAGAAAATGCATTTGTAAATTCAAGTACCATCAGCACCGGTACCAATGCCGGAAAAAGAACTTATCAAACTGTAAATGCTGACGGGCAGTATAATTTTAACTTTTATTCTGGGTATAGTTTAAAATTAAAAGGCACTAAACTGTGGTTAGGCGGAGGGCCTACAGCCAATTTTAACCGCAATATTGATTTTATAAATGGTGTGAAAAATATTACAAGCACAAAAAATTATGGCGTTCGGCTGAGTGCAAGCCAAAACACTCCAGATAAATTTGATTTTTATTTTAGTCCTTCTTTTGCCTGGAATAGTACCCGCGGCACTGTAAACGCCAATGCTAATGCAGATTACTGGTCGCTGGATGGATGGTCGCAGGTACGGGTTGTATTGCCAAAGAAATTTGAAATAAGTACTGATGCAAATATTCAATTAAGGCAAAAGGATCCACGCTTTACACAGAATAATAATTTTACAAAATGGAATGCCTCCGTTACAAAACGTTTTTTGAAAAATGATAAAATGGAAATAAAACTCGGCATTTATGATATACTGGATCAAAACCGCGGCTACTCACGAAATTTCAACAGCTATAGTTTTACAGAAACTTATAATACAACGCTGAGAAGATTCTGGCTGGTTACTGCAACATGGAATATTTCTAAAAACGGGCAACCTGCTAAAGGTTTTTGATTTTAAATAAACAGTTATGAAAAAAATATTTTATTTCTTGTTTCTGCTTGTTTGCATAAATGTAAATGCACAACAATTTATAAACAGCGGCACGATTGAGTTTGAAGTAAGAACCAATAACCATAAATTATTTGGCGATGGTTTTTTTGGTGAAATGTTTAAAGACAGGTTTCCGCAATTCTCTACTTCTTATTATCAATATACTTTCGATGGTGACAAAGCTGTTTATAAATATACCCACCAGGATGAAAAATCTAAATTGCCCTGGGGAAATAATAATGCAGAGGATAATTTCTGGTACAGCGATTACAGCGCCGGTACATTTACTGATCAGAAATTTGTTTTCGACGACATTTACCTGCTCACCGATTCTTTAATGA
The DNA here is from genome assembly GCA_031418795.1 of Bacteroidota bacterium. Taxonomy (GTDB): domain Bacteria; phylum Bacteroidota; class Bacteroidia; order Chitinophagales; family Chitinophagaceae; genus VBAS01. Next base: position 3,677 of record JANOJO010000743.1, read on the forward strand.
AAATAGACTGGAAGCTGGTGCCGAATGAAACCCGTGAGATTGCCGGCTTTAATTGCCGGAAAGCAGTGGGTAAAATATTTGACAGTGTTTATGTTTTTGCTTTTTATACAGATGAAATCACCATCAGCGGCGGGCCGATGGGTATTCACGGTTTGCCGGGTATGATACTTGGCATTACTATACCGAGAATGTTTTCCAGTTGGATTGCAACAAAACTTCAGCTTGATATAAAAAAAGAAATAATTGCTGCTCCGCTAAAAGGTAAAAAGAAGAATGCTGCTGAACTGAGGCAGAATGTAGAAAAAGTTTCTAAAAACTGGGGCAGCTGGGGGCAGCTGGCTGTGTGGAATATTTTTTTATAATTATTCTATTACTCCTGTTTTTTTTCTTTAATAAACACAAAGCAAATTACAGCAGCCAGTATCATTAATACTCCGCCCGATTGAACTGCAGTCAGCATATTATTATTCAATACATGCTTCATCAGCCAGGGATAACAGAATGCAGCAATTATTTCAGGTAGTACAATAAAGAAATTGAAGATGCCCATGTACAATCCTATTTTATCACGGGGCAACACACCGCCAAGCATTGCATAAGGCATGGACAAAATACTTGCCCATGCAATTCCAACTCCTGTCATGCTCACATAAAGCATGTACTTGTCTGTAACAAATGCAACACTTATTAAACCCGCTGCGCCAGCCAGTAAACAAATTGAGTGAGTTAATTTTCTTCCTAATTTATCTGCAATTGCCGGCAGTATAAATGCAAAAACAAAAGTAATCACACTGTAAAATGCCAGTGTAAGACCAGCAAAATCTTTTCCTTCGCCAAACTTAGGATCAGTATTTGATTCTGCTCCGAAAACATGGTAAGCAACCGATAAGGAATAATAAAACCACATGAGAAATAATCCAGGCCATGTAAAAAACTGAACCAAAGCAATTATTTTCATGCGACCCGGCATATTTCTTAATGCAGATAGAATTTCTTTTACGCCACCGCCAAATCCTTTATTTGATTCTTTTACTTTTTCTTTAAACCCAACATCAGAAGGAGGATATTCTTTTGTAGAAAAAACTGTGTAAAGAACTGCAGACAAAAAGAAAAATGCTCCGATATAAAATGAGAATTTTACATTATCAGCTATCACGCCATCGGCTGCTATATTTTTTACATCGAAAATATTTTTCAATATCCAGGGCAATGCAGATGCTATACTGCCACCGAGGCCAATCATAAGGCTTTGCATAATAAAACCACGGTTTAACTGACTGTCTGGTAATTTATCTGCAACAAAAGCCCTGAACGGTTCCATAGCCACATTGCCAAAAACATCCAGTACCCATAATAAACCGGCAGCCATCCATAATTCACTGCTGTGCGGCATAAAAATTAATGCAATAGAACTCAGAAGTGCGCCAATAAAAAAGTAAGGTCTTCTTCTTCCCCATTTTGGATGCCATGTACGATCACTCATATAGCCAATAATTGGCTGCACCACTAACCCTGTAACGGGAGCCGCCAAAAACAAATAAGGTATAGTATCTGCATTTGCGCCAAGATTATCGTAGATAACGCCCATATTGGCTCTTTGCAAATCCCAACCGAACTGGATTCCAAAAAAACCAACACTCATATTTATTATCTGGCTGATACTTAACCGGGGTTTCTCTCCTGTATAAGCTGTTGACATAGCAATCGTTTTTATTAATTATTCAGGAAGATATGAAGTTTATATAAATAGTAATCTTTTGAAAAATAAAAAAGAGCCGGTGGCTCTTTAATACTAATTTGAATTAAGAATTTTTTACACCACAAACCCATTGGGTATTACAGCGCCTTTTTTTACCACTACTATTCCATCTTTAATTGTATAAAGGGCATGATCTGCATTTTCAAGATGAGACCCGCCGTTTATGCGTACATCATTTCCTATTCGTACATTTTTATCGAGTATGGCATTTTTTATATAACATCTTTCACCAATGCCCAGTAACGGAATTCCTTTCAGCTTCGCAGATTCGATTTCAAGAAGGGTTTCATAAAAATCGCTTCCCATTATATAAGTGTTCAGCAAAGTAGTTCCCAATCCGATTCTTGAACGGATGCCAATGACAGAGTGTTCAATTCTGGATGCATTAAGAATTGAACCTTCAGCAACCAGGGTTTTTTCCAAAGTAGAACCGCTGATTTTTGCAGGTGGCAGCATCCTTGGCCTTGTATAAATAAAATTGTCATTATCAAACAAATTAAAGTCCGGTATATCCTGTGTTAATCCAAGATTGGCTTCGAAGAAAGAATAGATATTTCCAATATCTGTCCAGTAACCATCGTATTGGAAAGAAGCTACTTTGTATTTTTCAATTGACTGTGGAATAATTTCCTTTCCAAAATCAGTAGCGTTTGCATATTCATTTAGCAAAAGTTCAAATAAAAGTTTGCGGTTAAAAATATAAATGCCCATGGAGGCAAGATAATTTTTGCCTTTGCTTTTCATCTCTTCGCCGGTATCACT
>JANOJO010000744.1:0-4081 GCA_031418795.1 Bacteroidota bacterium
ATTACCAAAAATTCTAAAGGTGAAAAACTCTTTACAGCCCTTGAAAAAGGTTTTAAAGAAATGGTAAGATTAGAAGCACCACAAAAAGCAATCATATTTACAGAAAGCACAAGAACTCAATTATACCTACGCAATATTTTAGAAGCCAGAGGCTATGCAGGTAAAGTTGTTTTATTCAACGGATCAAATACAGACCAAAAATCAAGGGAAATTTATTCAGCTTGGGCAGCTAAATACAAAAACACGGACAGAGCAACAGGTTCAAGAAGTGCTGATATGAGAGCTGCATTAGTTGACTATTTTAGAGAAGATGCAACTATAATGATTGCCACCGAAGCAGCGGCAGAGGGTATCAATTTGCAGTTCTGTTCTATGATTATCAATTACGATATGCCTTGGAACCCACAGCGTATTGAACAAAGAATTGGTAGATGTCACCGCTATGGTCAAAAATATGATGTAGTAGTTATAAATTTCTTAAACAAAGCAAATGCAGCAGACCAAAGAGTTTATGAGTTGCTTCGTGATAAATTCCAATTATTCAATGGTGTATTTGGTGCGAGTGATGAAGTATTAGGTAATATAGAAAACGGTGTTGATTTTGAAAAAAGAATAGCAGAAATATACCAAAATTGTAGAACCGTAGAAGAAATAAATCTGGCTTTCGATGTATTAAAAAGCGAACTAAAAGACAGTATAGAGGATGAATTTAAAAAGACCCGAAAAAACTTATTAGAAAACTTTGATGAAGAAGTACACGAAAAATTACGCATAAACCTACAAGAGAGTAAAGAGTATCTTTCTAAATACGAAACTTGGCTTTGGAGCATCACACAATATTTTTTAGCAACCAATGCTGAGTTTTCTTCTGATGAACATTCTTTTCGTTTATTAAACAATCCATTCCCCGAAGTTAAAATACATCCTGGTCCTTATCGTATTGGTAAAAATATAGACGATGCTAATGTTTACCGAATAGGACATCCTTTGGCTCAAAAAATTATTGATACCTGCAAGGCTACTAAATTGGAAGAAATTGAACTTGTATTCGATTATACCAATACAGCTAAAAATATTGCAGCCATTGAAGGTTTTGTTGGACAATCGGGTTATATGATGGGCAATGTATTAAGTATTACATCTTTTGAATTAGAAGAGTTTATCCAATTGTGTGGTATCACCGATAATGGTACAATATTAGAAAAGCACCAATGCGAAAGGTTCTTTTCAATTCCAGCTACCATCAATAATTCAGCAATAGCAGTTCCATTAAGCGTTTCTCTAAAATTAGCAGAGCAAATTCGTACACATCGTTTAAGCACCTTAGATGAAATTGGACAACGCAATGCTGTATATTTTGAAAACGAATTAGAAAAATTAGACCATTGGGGCGAAGACCGCAGAAACTCCTTAAAAGTAACCCTTAAAGATTTGGATTTTGAAATTAAGGAAGTAAAGAAGCAATCACGTTTAGCACCCAATTTGCCTGATAAATTAAAACTTGAAAAACAACGTAAGAAGTTAGAAAACGAAAGAGATACTGCATGGAAAGAATATGATGGTGCAGCCAAAGAAATAGAACAAAACAAAGACAAGTTAATAGACCAGATTGAGCAACGATTACAGCAAAATTTGAATGAAGAACCCTTGTTTTTAATTAAATGGAAACTGATATAAAATGAAAGAGGTAATAAACATATACTGCGATGAAAGTTGCCACTTGCAAAACGACCAGCAATCAATAATGGCGTTAGGGGCTGTTTATTGTCCTGCTGCAAAAAAGCATGAAATATTTTATCGTATATCTGAAATAAAAAAGAAACACAATCTTATTCCAAAACACATTAAAGATGCTACTCAAAACAGGGCTGTGTATGAAATAAAATGGAGTAAAGTTTCTAAAAGTCAGTTAGCTTTTTACAAAGAAATAATTGATTATTTTTTTGATGATGATGATTTGTGTTTTCGTATTTTAATAGTCCCAAACAAAAACGATTTGGATTATAAAGGCTTTGGCCATACCCACGATACTTTTTATTATAAAATGTATTTCAGTATGCTCAAGGTAATACTTAACCCCGATTTTGCTCACAATATTTATATTGATATAAAAGATACCAAAAGCCGAGAGAAGGTTCATAAGTTGGAGGAGGTGCTTAGAAATGATAAATACGATTACGCCAAAGAAATAATTAAAAAAGTGCAGCAAATCCGTTCACATGAAGTAGAATTGGTTCAGCTTGCAGACTTGCTTACAGGTGCAGTTTCTTATATCAATAGAGGCTTAAATACAAGTGAGGCAAAAAATGAATTGGTAGATTATATCCGCCATCGTTCAAGATATTCATTAATAAAATCCACTTTAATAAAAGAACGAAAGTTCAATATTTTCATTTGGGTTGCTTCTAAATTCAATAGTAATATATGAGTGCAGTAATGAATTTAGTATTCCCGGAATTGCTGTATTTAAACGAATATGGTGGTAATTTTGATAATTATTTCAATGCTGTTTATGCTGTATTTGAAAATCACTTTATTAAATCAAAAAATTACTTTCATGGCACTATTGTCACTGCTCCAAAATTTCCATTAGAGGAAAATATTCACAGAACCTTTTATCATATTACACACGAAGGTGAGGAAGAAAAAGACCGCACCCCTGATATGAGAAGAATGGAGAGAATTAAATTTCCAAAATTTATTATTAAAGGTAGTCCTCATGATGAATTATTAGTTTGGAAAAATAAACGTAGAGGGCAAAACCGTATTTTGATTTTCAATGAAGCAGAAGGTTACTTGCTTGTTTTGACAGATAGAAAAAAATATCTGCTATTATGCACAGCCTATGTAATTGATACCAATCACCGAAAGATAAAATTAATTAAAGAATATGAAGCCTATAAAAATGCCAAAACCGCTTAGGGTAACTAAACGGTTTCTTTACTCCTTTAACGCTTACAACCTTTCGGTTTGGTTCCTGAGCTGGTGCAAAGGTAATTACATTTTTGATTTTGCAAGCTATTCTTTGCTAAAAAAACAAACAACCGTCTATTTTTAAGTACAAAAACATTTATAATCAGCACTTTACGTCATGGAAGAAATACAAAAACAAGAACTTACCTCAATGAATATTACAGAGGAACAACTGCAAAAGTTAAAACAACTTTTCCCCGAGGCATTTACCGAAGGCTTAAAAGTAGATTGGGAAAAACTCAAACTTACATTAGGCGAGGCAATAGATACAGGCAAAGAACGCTATGGAATGAATTTCCCTGGCAAAGCAGAATGTTTTAAAACCATTCAGCAGCCAAGCATTGCAACACTTATACCAGCAAGAGAAGAAAGTATTGATTTTGATACAACACAGAACTTATTTATTGAAGGCGATAATTTGGAAGTGCTAAAGTTGTTGCAGAAAAGTTATTTAGGCGGTGTTAGGATGATATATTTTGACCCTCCCTACAACACAGGTAATGATTTTATTTATCCCGATAATTATTCTGAAAACCTTGATACTTATTTAGCATACACAGGGCAATTAGATGGTGAAGGGAAAAAGTTTGCTACTAATGCCGAAACAGACGGTAGATTTCATAGCAAATGGCTGAGCATGATTTACCCCCGTTTATTCTTAGCCAAAAATTTATTAACTGAAGATGGTGTTGTTTTCATTTCAATTGGGCAAACTGAATTATCAAATTTAATTCAGATATGCAATGAAATATTTGGTGAAGAAAATAGGGCAGGAATTGTTACAAGGGTAATGAAAACAGGAGGCAATAAGGGAAAGTATTTTTCACCCAACACGGAGTATATTCTTGTCTATACCAAAAACACATTATCTGCAAAGGGCTTCAAAGATGATATTAGTTTGGAGTTAACAGATAAAGTTTATAATCAAATTGAAACCGATGGTGATAAAAAAGGAGAGTTTTATAGAACGATGGGGCTATATCAATCTTCTTTGGATGCAAGAGCAAATCAAAGATATTGGATTGAAGCACCAGATGGTTCATTTGTAATTCCACCCGGCAATACATTTCCTCCCATAAAAAACGAAGGCGAAAAAATAAAGCCAAGC
>JANOJO010000745.1:0-1820 GCA_031418795.1 Bacteroidota bacterium
TTACTCTGCATCTTTATTACCGGCACTATCATCTCTTCCAGGCTCACGCCACCATGCTGAAAAGTATTGCGGTAATAGTTTACATAATAATTATAGTTATTGGGGTAGCATAGAAATCCATCTTCTCTTGCAAAGATGAAAGATGAATTAACAGTGGGCACAGGTAAGCCTGCTTCTCTCGGATCACGGAAAGCAAGCACTTCCTTTGGATCATAATTCAGGTTGCGGCCATGTTTATACCGCAGGTTCGCCGTTGTTTGCTTATCACCAACAACCTTGTACGGCGTTTTCACTTTCACACTGCCATGATCAGTGGCCAGCACTATCTTAATATTTTTATCTGCAATTTTTTTCAATGCCTGGTGAAGCGGACTATGTTCAAACCAACTGCGGGTGATGCTGCGGTAACTTATTTCATCACTTGCCAATTCTTTCAGCACTTCCATTTCTGTTCTTGCATGGCTTAGCATATCCACAAAATTGTAAACAATCACATTCAAATCATTATTGAGCAGGTTGTGAATATTATTTTGCAGATCAAGCCCGGCCTGGTTGTTCACTACTTTGGTATAAGAAATTTTCAAATCGTTTTTTCCCAACCGCTTTAACTGTGCCCTGAGAAATTCTTCTTCAAATAAATTTTTTCCTCCCTGCTCATCATCATTTTTCCATTGCACAGGAAAAGTTTTTTCAATATCAACCGGAAGCATGCCTGCAAAAATTGCATTGCGGCAATATTGAGTAGCTGTGGGGAGAATACTGTAAAAACTATCTTCTTCAAGTATGCGGAAGCTTTCTGCAAATATGGGTTGAATGGCTTTCCACTGATCAAAGCGGAGATTATCAATCAAAATAAAAAACAGCGGAGTTCCTTTTTCAAGATGCGGCAGCACTTTAAACTGCATCAATGAATGAGACATGACCGGGCCGTTAGTGCTTTTTTGTTTTACCCATGAAGCATAGTTGCGGGAAACAAATTTAAAAAACTCAGTATTGGCTTCACCTTTTTGCGAATGAAGCACTTCCTGCATTTCCGGACTGTCACTTTTTTCCATTTCCAGTTCCCAATACACCAATTTTTTATAAATATCCATCCACTCATTATAATCAGGACTGCTGTTCAGCGCCATAAAAAGATTCCGGAACTGTTGCTGATAGGCCGTGGTTGTTTTTTCTGCCACTAATCTTTTATTATCAAGAATTTTTTTAAGGCTTAGTAAAACCTGGTTTGGATTTACAGGTTTAATTAAATAATCGCTGATTTGCGAGCCGATGGCATCGTCCATCAGATTCTCTGTTTCATTTTTTGTAATAAGCACAATGGGTATCTGCTGGCTTACTTCTTTAATTTTTGCCAATGTTTCCAGGCCGGTAATGCCGGGCATGGTTTCATCCATCAGCACTACATCCACCATATTTTCTTTTACATAATCAATAGCATCAAAGCCATTGGTTAATGTATGCACTTCGTAACCTTTGCTTTCTAAAAAAAGTTTTTGCGACTGCAGACTTTCTATTTCATCATCTACCCAGAGAATTTTTGCTAATGCCATTCGATTTCAGATTTATGTCCCGATATTTATCGGGATCAGATTTAAGATTTTATCAGCTTCCATGAGTTCGTTTGTGTGTCATTCATCTCTTATAAATTTACTACCTGGAAAGTTTTTTCACCTGTTTGATTTTGTCGGAAGGTAACGATTCAAATTTAGCTTATTAACTCCAGCTATTGTAGTTTTGCCGGCTAACTTACCAGTTGCTTTAACAAAAACACAACAAGCGAACTACATGCCGTCAGCAAGAAAAATTATCAACGATCC
>JANOJO010000746.1:0-1700 GCA_031418795.1 Bacteroidota bacterium
AAAAAAAATTGAAAAAGAAAAAACAGGCGGCTCAATAAGTCTTAAATTGCTTTTACCTCCGCATCTCAGGAAAAAAAACACTGAAGCTGTCATTGTCAGAAGCATTCATGCACGGTTCCGGCATTTGTCTTACCAGTTAAAAAAGGAAATGAAACGGATAAAAAGGAAGGGTGCGTTGCTCAATCTTATCGGGTTAACTTCAATGATTGTGGCAAATTACCTGATTAACCTGACTGAAAGAACTTTCCTGGTTAATGCGTTGCTCATTGTGCTGGAACCGGCAGGGTGGTATTTTGTTTGGACAGGGCTTGATCATTTTTTTTCCGGCATTCATGACAAAGACAAGGAACTTGACTTTAACACCCGTATGTCCCATTCGAAAATTGTTTTCTTATCTATCTGAAAATAAAGTTCATTTCTGATTCATCAACCGCAGCGTTCCTGCCTGCTGGTAGCTAATCCTTACCCAAATTATTTTGTTTAATAATGTCATAAATATTTGTTGCATCTCAATCTGGCTGTGGGGCAAGACACCGGGCGGACTGAAAATCTGATTCTCCTTACTTCCTTAAAATCTTCTCCATTGTCTTTCCTTTTGCCAATTCATCTATCAACTTATCTAAATAACGAACCTTTTGCATGAGTTTATCTTCGATCTCTTCGACACGATATCCACAAATTACACCGGTGATTTTTGAAACGTTTGAATTCATTTGTGGTGCCTGAGCGAAAAAGGTTTCAAAATCAGTTTTCTTGTCGATATGTTGGTGCAATGCTTTTTTATCATATCCTGTCAACCAGCAAATGATAGTATCTAACTCTGCTTTTGTACGTCCCTTTTTCTCTACTTTAGTTATATAATGCGGATAGACACTTGCAAAAGACATTTTAAATACTCTTGTATTATCCATTTAATTTTTTATTATGTCTGTAAGAGTTGTAAAATCATTTGGTCGTCTTAGCGCCCATCTGAATACCGAGTTTTTCATATGCAATATCGTTTGGCTCCCACAATTCTATTTTGTTTTCTTCTATATCCATGATGTGAACAAACTTTCCGTAATCAACTGTTTGAATGGTGTCGGTTACAGTCACTCCTTCTTTTTTCAGTTCTTCAACAAGTGCTTCTAAATTTTCAACCCGGTAGTTTATCATAAACTCCTTTGTTGATGGTTCAAAATATTTTGTGGTTTCTTTAAACGGACTCCATTGCGAAAAACCTTTCTTTGTACTGTCCGCACCTTGATACCATTCAAACACTGCACCATATTGGTTAGTATTTAGCCCAAGATGAGTTTGATACCATTCTCTCATTTTTTTAGGGTCTTTGCATTTGAAAAAAATGCCACCAATGCCTGTTACTCTTTTCAGTTTTGTATTGTCGTTTGAATTGTTTGTTATAATTGATTTGAAAGCAAAACCAAAACAGAATGATGTTGCTAATGCCAGAGTTATTAAAGTTATTTTTTTCATTGTTTGTTAATTTAGTTTTAATCAGGCTCCCATAGTGGCATACCATTCTCTCGTTTCTTTTAGATTGGCAGAAAAAAAGAAAATGCCGCCAATTCCTGTCACCTTTGGTGTTGTGTTGTCTGTTTGATTTTTTTTGTCTTCCATATTGAATGTTTTTAATCCCGATAGCAATCGGGAGTGATTATTTTTTTTCTGTTCGTTTCCCCGCTTTGGCGGGGCAGGTATTG
>JANOJO010000747.1:0-9858 GCA_031418795.1 Bacteroidota bacterium
CAGCCGGTATTGATATAAAAAATACTGTAAAAGCTTTACTTGCCCGTTATTATAACATACAAAGTATGATTACGGGAACTTATAATGCTGCCTCCGGCAACAAAGCATTGACATTTGCGGCAGCAGCAAGCCAAACTATAAAATCAGAGTTCAGGTTTACTGCAACTACTCCCAATCCCCTTGGTGAATGGAATTTTACTGTGAATGTGTTTGGAGCTATTGATTCCACACTTGGCTTAAAGAACGGTCTTGCCCCGGTACCTGCTGCCACCGATCCTCGTATCGGATTTTATATTAGCAGAACAGGCCCGACTACATTCCCTTTAAAAGCATTTGCATTAAATACTACTGCATCTTACCCTGTTTATCTTCCTGGCGAAATGAGTTTGATTATTGCAGAAAATTATGCACGACAAAATTCATTTACTCAAAGTAAGACTGCACTGGATGTAGTTCGTACCAAGACAACTGATATTTATGGAATTGGTGCTGCACAACCAGCTTACAGCGGCCCGTTAACAACGGCAGATTTGTTACAGGATATTTATAAGCAAAGAAGAATTGAAATGTTTTTAAGTGGTCAGGAACTTGAAGATAGCCGCAGGTTCGGCCGGCCTGCGCCAAATTCACCTACCGAAGAAAGAAACAGGACATTCTTACCTTATCCATCAATTGAAAGAGATAACAATACAAGCATTCCAGACGATCCGGCAATCTGATTTTTTTTCATACATAAGCAGTAAGACAAAGGGCTGTCATTTTTATGACAGCCCTTATTTTTTTTAAAAAATTTATTATAGCCTTCGTACTTTGAAAGTAGCTGAAATATTATGCAGGTTATTATTTGCAATCTCCCTTATCTGACCACTAAAATTTCCTTCTATAAACTGGCCGGGTGCACCGTATGTTGTAATGTTGATATTAAAAGGTGTAACTACATTTACCGAGTCGTACTGGTTTACTTGTAAATGAATAAGCGGGAATGTACCAACTGCTGCGCCTTGTGTATAAAAATTAATATGAACATTTGGATTACTTATTCTGAATCCGGAAATACTTGTAACATTTTGAGAAGTCCCTGCTAATGAATATAAAGTAATAGAATCACCTGCTGTGGCAGAACTCAAACTGAAATTTACCGCATCCAATGTATAATTTATATAACTGATTGTGGAAGTACCGCATGCACTTAATGTTCCGGTACTTACTGTGCCTGTAGATGCAGTCCCGTTCCATGGAGCACTTTGCTGGTTTGCACTATTATCAACGGCTATTACTTCCACTGCACCAGTGCTATTGGAGCATCTTGTTATTGTCAATGAAAAATTACCGGCTGTAATTGGTTTATTATAAAGATGGCCTTCAAAATAAATTAAGGCATTACCATTTGTTACCGGTTGATTAGCGCAGTTAACTGCGGAACCTGTTATCTGTAAAGTAAATTGAGGCAGAAGTGTAACTGTGATTGTGCCTAAGTTTGTATTTGTGCTGTATGGCCCGATGTTTTGAGAATAAATTGCCTGGTTGCAGGTATTTAAAATTTCAAGCTTTAAAGGTTCATTACTGAAAACAAGCCCACCCACATGGCCCGATGAATCTGTATAACCGTAAGACGAACTTCCATTATTTAATCGTGTAATTTTTACCAGCGTAAATGGCAGAGGCCCTTCCGCAGTTTGAACAGTAAGTTCCAGGAAAATAGAATTGCTGCCAATATCACAATTCCAAAATGAGAAATGTGAAACATCACCTTCATAATAATTACTTGTGTTAGTTGCACTGCCTTCCTGTTTCCACAGACCATCAGTTTCATTTAAAAACCAAAGCGGTAATGTTGCCGGAGCAGATGATTGTAAAGAAGCAGGAATAGTCATCCTGAGTTTTGCAGTTTTACCCGATGCTATCTGCAATTGTTCGCCACTTGCTCCTTCCAATTCTACAGCCATCATGCCATAAGATTTTAAAATCACCCTGTAGTTGTTTGCATCAGTGCCCTGAAAACTTCCCGCAACTATCTGTGCTATATCTGCCGAAGTGGGATCAATTAATGCTGCATACACTTTTATACTTCCGGTATAAGCAGCGTTTGTTGTTTTCACCACTACGGCGCCTGCAGGTATTGTTATTTTTGAATTATCAGGAAAATTAACAGCGCCGCCTGCTGTTGCATCTATATTTCCAATTAATACTTTTGGCAGAAGTTTCAGTTTTACAAAATTAGTGGCGCCTGCTGTTGCAGAAAAAGTACGGATAGATTTGAAGTAACCATTTTTTTCTACAGTAATCACACTCGAATATTTATCAAGCGAAATATTATTGAAACGAAACAAACCACGATTGTCGGTAGTGGTGATATTGCTTCCTGCTTTTACTGTTGCGTTGCTCACAGCAATATTATTTTCATCTACAACTTTACCGGTAACTGTGGCAGTAACCGGCGTTGGATTAATAACAGTGCCCGGAGTAGTGGGAGTTACCGGGTTATTATTTTTTATTTCACGCTGGCAGGCAAAAAGAAAACAGGCTGCCGGTAAAAAAAGAATAAGGTTGATTCGGTTTAAAGTTTTCATGTTGTCAGTTGATTTAGCTTATAAAAGTAAAATTATTTTTCTCATCGACATTAAATTAAAAGGAAAGTTTAAGCGATTCAAAAATAATAGTTTATTATTAAGGTGCAACGATAAGCAAACTGCTGTTGTCAACAACATTAAGAGAGTATAATGGATTATAATCAACTGGTTAAGGAATGTATCAGGGGAAAGCCCGCTGCCCAACGGCAGCTATACGATCATTTTGCCGAAACGATGCTGGGAGTTTGCTACCGTTATACAAAATCAATTGCGGATGCAGAAGATGTGCTGCAGGATGGGTTTGTAAAAGTTTTTAAAAACCTGGATCAATTCAAATTCCAGGGTGAACTGGGCGGATGGATAAGAAGAATCATGGTGACAACATCCCTGAACTTTCTGAAAAAAAATTCCCGCTACCGTCATGAGTTTTCTTTTGAAAATGAAAATCTTCATCCCGTAATTAATGAAAACATTGAATTAAAAATTACAGGAAAAGAACTTGCAGAACTGATAAGACAATTGCCGGTGGGTTATCAAACCATTTTCAACCTGTATGCAATAGAAGGATACAGCCATGTGGAAATAGGAGTTATGCTTGGCATAAATGAAGGCACTTCAAGATCGCAGTATTCACGGGCAAGAAATTTGCTGATAAGCTGGATGAAAAATAATAATGAATTCATTTTAAAAACCGGATCGTATGCTGGAAAATAATTTTGATAAAAATGTGCAGCAGGAGATGCAGGGCTTTAAAATAAAACCTTCTGAAGAAGTGTGGCCCAAAGTGGAAGAAAGAATAAGGGAGAAAAAAAAGAGGCGCCTATTTTTTATTATCTTTTTAATTGGCGGACTGGCATTGCTGGGCTATTGGCAGCGCAATTATTTTTTGCCGGGCAAAAAAACTGCGAATGTTTCAAATGAAATTGCAGGTAAGCAGGCAGATGACTTAACTAATAATACACCTCCACATGTTTTACCAGATAAAAAAGACAAAGAAAATATTCCTGTTGAAAAAAATGCAGAAACTAAACGACAGGAAATTGATAACGATTTAAAAAAAGTGCCGGAAAAAATTGAACCTTTCATTTCAAAAAATAATAAGAAAACAAATTCAAATCAAACTGTGTTTATTCCAGTTGTAAAGCCGGAAACAAATAAATATCCAAATCCAATAAAAGAAAAAGAAGAAATCCCTGCAGTTAAAAATCCGACAGAAAAAGTTTTTCAAAATGACATAAAGAATGAAATAAAGGTTGCCATTGAAAAACAAGCTGACGATAAAATTATTGCCGGCGATAAAACTGAGCAGGCAAATAAAATTGCAGATGCTCCGGTAAAAGAGATTGAACCTTCCATTGATTCAGTAAAATCCGATAGCAATCTGACGGCGGATAAAAAAACTGATTCAACAGAAATAAAAAAGAACCCACCTGAAAAAAACAATAAATGGAAATGGGGTGTGCAGCTTACACCCGGCGTATCTTCCCTGGTAAATAATTTCTTTTCTATTTCATCAAATAAAAGTCTTGCTTATTCACCGGCACAAACTGGAGCAGGCAGTAGTCCAATTGCAGGCCCATCTGTAAGCAAACCGGGTTTTGCCTTGCAGGCTGCTGTGTTTGCCCAACGAAAAATTTCATCAGGATTGCAACTTTCAATTGGTCTTCAATATAGTTATTATAGTGATCATATCCGGGTGGGTGGCAACAAGGATTCAATTTTTAATTTCAGCAATCTTTCTCAATTGCTTACTGATGCGTCAAGAATAAATAGTGCTGCCAACCCTGCAAAAACTTTTACCAACAGTTATCATTTTGCTGAGCTGCCGGTTACATTGCATGTTCAGTTAAATAAAAATTCAACCAGGCCTTTTTATCTGAATTTTGGATTTACTGCCGGCCACATGATTGCCACCAATGCGCTGGTGTACGACACGGCTTTCGGCGGTATTTATTTTAACAGCAAAAAACAGTTTAATAAAACACAGTTCAGTTTATCAACAGGGCTGCTGTGGACTTTGCATGGAAAAAAACTGCAATGGAATATCGGGCCGGTGCTCGACATACATGTAAGCCGCCTGCTCAACAATGCATTTGATACCGATAAATATTTGCTGATGTATGGCCTTAAAACAAGAATTATTTTTACCGGAAAAAAATGATGCCCGCCCGAACGTACCGAATTATATAATACTGGTATTAAAATTTCGGTACGGGCAGGCAACGGAATTACTAAATCATTTGTCAACTTTTAAAACCGCTTATATGAAAATAAAAATTTTATCGCTTCCGCTGTTATTACTTGCGCCATTACTAATTACTTTTTCGGGATGTGTAAAAGATAAATGCACCAGCCGCTATACTTATTGGCAACCTGTGTACAAAACCACCGGTGAGGTAAGAGCCAATATAAAAAATAATGCTGCACAGGAAATAGAAAGGCCCGGCAAAATTTATATCCGCGGCAATTATATTTTTTTAAATGAAATAGATAAAGGCATTCATATTATTGATAATGCCAATCCCACTGCGCCAGTCAAAATTTCTTTTATAGATATTCCCGGCAATATGGATCTGGCGGTAAAAGGAAATATCCTTTATGCAGATTTTTACACTGATCTTGTCTCCATTGATATTACTGACCCACGCAATGTAGTTGTTAAAAAATTTACTGAAAATGTTTTTCCTGAACGTGTATGGAGCAATGGTTTTATTGCAGACTCATCTAAAGTAATTTCTGATTGGATAAAAAAGGAAACTGTTGTGGAAACAGACTGCGGCGGCAATGGTGGTTTATTTGTTGGTTTGTTTGGCGGATTAAAAAGCAGTGATGTTTTTATGGCACAGGGAAACGCTGCTTCCGCAGGCGGTGGCGGCAGTTCACCATTTGGTGTGGGCGGATCGATGGCCAGGTTTACTATTGTTGCTAACCATCTGTATGCAGTATCTCAGTCTTCATTAAATATTATTTCAATTGCAAACCCCATTAATCCTGTTTTAAGCAACACTGTAAATATTGGCTGGGGTATTGAAACTATTTATCCGTTCAGCAACAAACTTTTTATTGGCTCCAACTCCGGCATGTTTATTTATGATATCAGCAATCCGGCACTGCCGGTGCAGGCGGGTTCATTTTCGCATATTCGCAGTTGCGATCCTGTTATTGCTGATAATAATTTTGCTTATGTCACTTTACGCTCTGGCAATTCCTGCCAGGGATTTACCAATCAATTAGATGTACTCGACATTTCAAACCTTAGTCAGCCTTCGTTAATAAAAACCTACCCGATGAAAAATCCGCATGGTTTATCAAAAGATGGAAACACACTTATCATTTGCGATGGCGCCGATGGCCTGAAGTTTTACAATGCAGCCAGCAGCAACAATATTGTTTTACAAAAAACTATTGGCGGACTGCACACCTATGATGTAATTGCTATAAATGGTTGGGCATTGGTAGTGGCAAAAAATGGATTGTATCAATATAATTTTACAACATCAGGTACAGTTACTCAATTGAGCAAGCTGGTTGTTAAAAATTAATTTTATGACGAAAAAAATAATTGTTGTTTGTGTTTTCAGTTTCATGTTCATCTGTGCCGTGGCACAGGAAAAAAAATCATTGTACCAGTTTCATTCCATCAACAGCCTGGCATTAGTGAATGGAAATAATTCTGTTTCGGCTGCCCTGCAATCGGTCAATGGATTTCAAAAGAAAAATTGGTTTGCAGGAATCGGTGCGGGTATTGATTATTATTTGTACCGAACCGTTCCTGTTTTTGCTGATGTCCGTTATTCATTTGGCAAAAAGAAAAATAAATTTTTTGCTTATGCTGATGCCGGTGCCAATTTTGAATGGGTGGAAAATAATGACCGTGTTTTTATCTGGGACAACAACAGCGGCAGCAAATTTCATAGCGGCATTTATACAGATGCAGGACTTGGCTACTTTGTAAAAATGAAAAAAAACAACGGGCTGGTTTTATCATTGGGCAATTCGCATAAAACATTGAAAGAAACCATAACATACACCGATTGGCGTACCGGACAACTGCAAACTGATTTTAATAGTTATAAACTAAATAGAATCGTTATCAAAATTGGCTGGCAGTTTTGATTCCCGGCACTTGAATAAATTTTAAGTTTCTTTTTATACCATTGTATTTGCTCCTTCGCAGCGGGGATTCAGCAAATATTTTTTTAAAACTTTCTTCACTCATCTCTTCCCATTCTTTTGTGGATAAATTTAATATTTCAGGAATGGGTCTGAATTCAATTTCAGTATTTGGTTTTGAAAAACGGTTCCAGGGGCATACATCCTGGCAAATGTCGCAGCCAAAGATCCAGTTGTCAAATTTTCCTTTCATGGTTTCAGGTATCATCATTTCTTTTAGTTCGATAGTGAAATAAGAAATGCACTTGCTGCCATCCACTACCTTTTCAGGAAGAATGGCATCCGTAGGACAGGCATCAATGCAGCGGGTACAGGTGCCGCAATAATCTTTTGCAAAAGGATTATCGTATTCCAGTTCAAGATCAGTAATCAATGTGGCAATAAAAAAGAAAGAGCCTGCCTGTTTATTTATCAGGTTTCCATTTTTACCCACCCAGCCCAAGCCGCTGCGTTGTGCCCATGTTCTTTCTAATACAGGAGCAGAGTCAACAAATCCACGGCCATTGATTTCTCCAACATCCAATTTAATTAACTTAATCAACTCATTTAATTTTCTCCTAATCACTTCATGATAATCTTTTCCAAAAGCATATTTAGAAATTTTTGGCGCTGCATCATTTCCACTCCCAGAGTCCTGTGGATCGTATCCTGTGGATTGTTTTTCATCAGGAAAATAATTTAACAGCAACGTGATTACAGATTTGGCGCCAGGAACTAATTTGCAGGGATCAACCCGCAGGTCAAAATTTTTTTCCATATAACTCATGGTACCCTGCATGCCATTGTGCAACCATTTTTCTAATCGCTTTGCATCATCATCAAGAAAAGCGGCACGGGCAATGCCGCAATACTGAAAACCGAGTTGGTTTGCCAGCTTTTTTACTAATATGGTGTTTTGTTCTTTCATGTTGGCAACCCACTTTCGTGGTATAGAGCAAAAAATATTAGTATAAACCTAATTCTTTTTTTAAATTGTAGTATCAAACCATCCATTATGAGAAAAATATACTTCTTTGTCCTGTTTATTTTTGCATCAGTTTTTATTTCTGCACAGGAAAAATCACCGGTAAAGTTTGGAAAAATTTCTGCTGATGATTTTAAAACTACTGTTTACAGCATTGACAGCAATGCGGCTGCTGTGGTAATTGCTGATATTGGATCTACTGAAATAGTCGGCAATGTCAAAGGATGGTTTTCTTTGGAGTTTAAGCATTTTAAACGGATACATATTTTAAAGCAAAGCGCTTATGATATTGCCAATGTGGAAATTGAACTTTATACAAGTGGTCAGTTGGAAGAGGATTTGCAAAACCTGAAGGCATACACTTATAATCTTGAAAATGGCAAAGTGGTGGAAACAAAATTAGATACAAAAAACGCTGTATTCAGAGACAAGAAAAGTAAGAACGAAGTAATAAGAAAATTTACATTTCCTGCACTTAAAGCAGGATCTATCATTGAATATGAATATAAAATTTCATCAGATTATATGCGAAACCTGCGTGCCTGGGAATTTCAGGGCGGGTATCCGCGACTCTGGAGCGAATACAATGTGTCAATACCGGAGTTTCTGTATTATGTTTTTATGTCGCAGGGTTTACAATACAATTTAGCGAAGGATCAAAAACGTCGTCAGGAACCATTTCGGGTATCATTTTCCCAAGGCGCAGGGCAATCAGAGTATTCTAATTTCACTTCAGGCGTTACCGATCACAGGTTTGTTATGAAGAATGTGCCCGCGCTGAAGGAAGAAAGTTTTACTTCCACTTTGAATAATCATATTGCTAAAATAGAATTTCAACTTGCAGAAATAAGAAATCCGCTTACTTACCAGCGGATAATGGGTAGCTGGGAAGATGTTAGTAAACTTTTTTTAAAAAGTGAATATTTTGGTTTGCATTTAAGCAAAGATAATGGGTGGCTGAATGAAGAACAGCTTATCGCTGTAAAGGGAGCCACATCTGAAATAAATAAGGCAAAGAATATTTACAACTATTTACAAAACAATTTTACATGCAACAGTTATTATGGAATCGATTTGGATCAACCACTGAAAAATATCCTAAAGGATAAGAAAGGAAATGTGGCCGAAATAAATTTGCTTTTGATAGCCATGCTTAGAAAAGCTGGCCTGGGAGCTGAACCCGTAATGTTAAGTACAAAAAATCATGGATATACTTATCCAATTTATCCAATCATCAACAAGTTTAATTATCTCATTTGCCAAACAGTAATTGATGGCAAAACCTATTTTCTTGATGCAAGCCGGCCCCGGTTAGGTTTTGGTAAATTATCCTGGACCTGTTATAACGGACATGCAAGAATAATTAATGAACGGGCTACACCCATCGAATTTTCCTCAGATTCCTTGAAGGAAAGAAAACTTACATCCTTGTTTATTGTAAATGGCGAGAAGGGAGAAATAAACGGTTATATGCAGCAGACCCCAGGTTATTACGAATCGTATGCATTGCGTGATAGAGTAAAAGACAAAGGCATTGATGATTTAATGAAAGATATTAAAAAAGATTTTGGTTCTGATGTTGATATCAGCAATCCTAAAATTGATTCGCTTGATAAGCTGGATGAAAGCATACAATTGCTGTATGATTTAAAACTGAACATCGAAAAAGAAGATCTTATTTACCTGAACCCCATGTTTGGCGAAGGCTATAAAGAAAACCCTTTTAAATCTGCCGAAAGAACTTACCCGGTAGAAATGCCCTATACCAGGGATGAAACTTATGTGTTGCGGATGGATGTACCCGAAGGCTACCAGGTGGACGAATTGCCAAAATCTATCCGGGTAAATTTTGATGAAGAAGGGAAAAGTTTTTTTGAATACATTATTGCACAAAGTGAAGGTGTTGTTTCTTTGCGATCAAGGATAAAACTCAACCGCAGTTATTTTTTGCCGGATGAATATGAATATCTCCGGGAGTTTTATGCCATGATTGTAAAAAAACATAATGAACAGATAGTGTTTAAAAAGAAAAAGTAAGTATGAAGATTATTATTTTATTTATAGCAATATTATTTTCCTGCTGCCATTCAGTATTCGCAGCCGGTGGGGACTATGCTGTTTCAAAAATTCCTGCTGCCTTACTTAAAAACG
>JANOJO010000748.1:0-2141 GCA_031418795.1 Bacteroidota bacterium
TTTGCTGGGTCTGCACCTGGAAGGCCCGTGGATTAATGCAGAAAAAAGAGGCGCACATTTATTAGAGTTTATTCATCAGCCAACAATGGATGAAGCAAAAAGATTAGTTGATGAAGCAGAAGGAATAGTAAAGATGATTACCCTTGCTCCTGAAATGGTTGATGAAAACATTGTAGAATTTTTACAACAAAATAATATTATAGTTTCTGTCGGGCATAGCAATGCAACTTATAAACAAGCGGCTAAAGGATTTGAAAAAATAAAAACGGCAACACATTTATTCAATGCCATGTCGCAACTACAAGGCCGTGAGCCGGGAATGGTAGGAGCTATTTATAACAGTGACACAGTTCACAGCAGCATTGTTGCCGATGGAGTTCATGTGGATTTTTCTTCTATACAACTCAGCAAAAAAATTCTTGGTGACAGACTTTTCCTGATTACTGATGCGGTAGCAGAAACTACAAGCGGCCCTTACCAGCATGTTTTTAAAAACGATCACTTTGTACTTCCCAATGGTACATTGTCCGGATCCGCACTTACCATGATAAATGCAGTAAAAAATTGTGTGCAACATTGCGGCATTGATTTGGAAGAAGCTTTAAGAATGGCTTCTCATTATCCTGCAAAAATTATTGGTATTGAAAATGAGTTTGGATTTATTGAAAGAAATTATGCAGCCAGTTTTGTTGTATTTGACAAAGAAATAAATCTTGTTGAGGTTATTGATTTTTCCTGATTAGCTCCATTACTTTTTCCATTTTATAGTCCACGCCACGGCGAATTGCATCTGCAGAAGGCTTTGCTTCTATTTCCGGCTGCACGCCTCTTCCATCTCTGGCAATATTTTTATTAATTACCAATCTGAATAGTGGTAAACGGAAACGTACACCGGTTTCAGGAAGAGTAGCATCAGGAATAAGCCACGCTGAGTTACCATAAGCGCCGCCTCCTGTTTCTTCACCCACCACTATCACATTAGTTTGTTCTTTTACTGATTGGGTAAAAAGTGTGGTGGCAGAAAAAGAATTGCCGCCGGTAAGAATATAAACCTTACCATCAAAATGATTTTTCTTTTTGGGAGAAAAATAATGACGCTCAAAATATCCGAAATGATATTTGCCATCTTTCTTTTTTGCCGTCATCATATTCATGAACAGTTTATTGAAAAAATAATTTTCAATATATTTTTTGTAACTGCTGTTGCGGGTATTGGCATAAAGCGAATCGGCTACTTTAAATTTTTTATCAGCAATAAATTTTGTAAGGAATGTAGAATTTGTAACACTGCCGCCCCCATTGCCCCGCACATCAACAACCAAATGAGAAACACCGGCCCGCCGCATGGTGCGGAATGAATAACGAAAAAAAGATTTAAGATTCAGCTTGCGGCCAAAGCTGCCAAGGTCCATAATGCCGGTATTGTTCACTGTATCTGTTCTGAAATTTCTTGTTACCAGTTGAAATTGTTTTTTTCTTTCGGACGGGCTTCGTTTTTCAAACCGTGAAATTGCAATACGGTTTGTGCTATCTGCTTTTGGATTATATGCAGGAATGGTTGTTGTTTTTTCTTTGCCTGAGCTATCAGTATAATCAACAAAATAATTTTCTTTTGCACCAAAAATAGAAGTGTAGGCAAAACCAAATCCGCCACGGTTACTCAATGTTTGATATTTATGTGTAAGGTTATAGCCATCGCTTGATATGTATTGGGAAAATGTATCGAGCAAATTATGCAGTGATTGATTATTTATTTTGTTTACAACAATCCCTCTTTTTAAAATAGTGTCCTTACGGATAAGATTTGCCGCAACTACAGCCGTATCTTTTTCCAAAGAATTGTTTCCCGGCCATATTTTTAAACTCAGCGGAAAAATTTTTGTAATATTTGTATCCCGGTACCGGGCAAACGCTTTTGAACTTCTTACCGAACTGTGACCACAGTTTATTTTTGCAATAACATAAGTAAGTATTTTTCTAAAACCTTCTTCAGTTAATGAATCATTCAATTGTTTTTCACCCAGAGAAAAATAATTGTCCATTTCTTCTTTAGGCGTGTACCAGTAAATGCCGGGATGCGATTCTTCCAGTGCGCCGCGAAAAATTGAATAATCTTTTTGCAGTTGCTGTGGCGAATATTT
>JANOJO010000749.1:0-3267 GCA_031418795.1 Bacteroidota bacterium
ATGGTGGTAGCCCAGGGTTCTTGTTTTAATAAATTCTTTCATCTCATCCCACTGCGCTTCGCTTACCTGGTTTTTCAGCAGGCGTATAGTTCCAATATTTAAAGATTCTTTATAAACAAGTTTGCCATCACTGAAAAAAGTAAGCTCTGTACTTCCGCCACCCACATCTATATATAAATAAGATTCGTCTTTTGTAAGATTATCTGCAAAATGATTTTCGTAAATCAGGGATGCTTCTTCCTGGCCTGAAACAATTTTTATTTCAATACCCGTTTCTGTTTTTATTTTCTTAATGATATCTGCAGCATTGGAGGCATCCCGCATGGCAGAAGTGGCGCAGGCTTTCAGATGCTTTACTTCATATACATCCAAAAGCAATTTGTAACTCTTAAGTGTTTTAATAATTTTTTCAACCTTGGCCGGTGATATGATTCCTTTCTCAAAAACATCAAAACCTAACCGCAAGGGCACCCGTACAAGTGCGGCTTTTATAAATTCCATATTTCCCTGCGGGCCGGGTACGGTGTCGGAGATCAGCAGCCGTGCTGCATTACTTCCAATATCAATTGCTGCCAGTCTCAATGTTTATTTTGGTTTTATTGAAAAGGTATTTATAAGTTTCTACCTGCGATCGGATTTTTTTTCTGCCGGTAGTAATGTATTGGTTGCTTAGTTCGTTATTCAAATGTCTTGCTTTTACATTATCGCCAAGCTGTATATTGAGTATATCTTTCAACTCATTTTTTATTTGCTGATCGTTTACCTGGCAGGTGGCTTCCACACGATGATCTAAATTTCTTACCATCCAGTCAGCCGAAGATATATAAACTTTCTCTTTGCCATTGTTGTGAAATACCCACACTCTTGCGTGTTCTAAATATTCATCCACAATACTGACAGCATGTACAGGTTTTATATATTTTTTGCTTTGCGATCGCATACAGAAAATTCCACGGATTATCAGATTCAAATCAACACCTGATTTTGCAGCTTCATTCAGTTTCATGATCAGCGATTCATCAGAAAGTGAATTCATTTTTAAAATCATGCCTGCAGGTTTTCCATCTCTGGCATTTTTTATTTCATTATCAATAAGACTGAAAAGTTTTTTGCGTACAATGCCGGGGCTGGGAATAATTGTTGTACAATCTTTTAAATATTGTGTACCCAATCGGGGTTGTTCTAAGTAATTAAATATCCTGTTTACATCAGCCATAATATTTTTATCGCTGGTAAGCATGCAATGGTCGGCATATATCCGGGAAGTTTTCTCATTTAAATTTCCGGTGCTTACAAAACCATACTGAACCGTTTTATCTTCGATTCTTTTTTTTACCAAACAAATTTTTGCATGCACTTTCATATCGGGAATGCCAATGAGTACCCGGACGCCTTCTTCTTCTAATCTTTCTTTCCATTCCATATTTGCTTCTTCATCAAATCTTGCACGCAGTTCCAGCATCACCACCACCTGCTTGCCGTTTCTTACTGCATTTACCAGTGCATTCATAATTTTTGATTGCGAAGCAAGCCTGTACCCTGTAATTTTTATGGTGGTTACATCCGGATCGATGGCAGCTTCACGCAGCAGATCAATTACGGGGTTAAAAGAATGATAAGGAAAATGAAGCATAATATCTTTTTCCATAATCATATCAGTAACTCTTTTTCCTCCAGCCAATGCAGGATGTTCAAAAGATTTTCTTCGCTGACTTTTTATTTTAAAAACATTTTCAGGAAAATCCATAAAATCGCGGAAGTTATGAATACGGCCGCCCGGAATAAGATTGTCCCGCTTGGAAAGATTGAGCCGCCGGATAAGATATTCTAAAATGCCGGGATCCATTTCACGGTCGTAAACAAAGCGAACAGTTTTTCCTTTTTTCCGATTCTTTAATGCCTTTTCTAATTTTTGAATGATGGAAGTGTGTATGTCGTTATCAATATCAATTTCCGCATCACGGGTTACTTTGAGGATATGCGATGAATATTGTTCGTAACCGAAATAAGAAAAAATAACAGGTAGATTGAAGCGGATGATGTCTTCAAGCAGTATGATATGACTTTCATCGGGCCGGGCAGATGGTAGTTGTACAAACCTGTTCAGCACCAGTGGTATTTCAACTAAAGCATATTTCTTCTTCAATGCACTCTCTTTTTTCCACATCACCACAGCAAGGTATATTGATTTATCACGCAGCGACGGAAAGTTAGGAATGCTTTCTATCATCAGCGGAATTACATTGGTGCTCACTTCATCTTCATAATATTTTTTTACAAATTCCTGCTGCTCTTTGTTCAGTTCATTTTCTTTTACCAGAAAAATTTTTTCATTTTTTAATTCATTTAATATTCCATCCCAGATGCGGTTAAACTCACTCTGGTGGTTCAGCACCGTCATTTGAATATCATCGATTATCGCCTGCGGATTATTTTCAAGATGCATTTTTCCTTTTTCGTCCATGCTTATCATGCGGCGAAGTGCAGCCACACGAACCCGGAAAAATTCATCGAGGTTATTGGAAAAAATGCCGAGAAAACGAATCCGTTCACGAAGTGGTACAGATGGATCTGCCGCTTCCTGCAATACTCTGGCATTGAAAGAAAGCCAGCTTACATCGCGGAAAATAGTTTTGTTTTTAACGGATGCCATAAATTAAGTTTCTTATTCTGTTTTGGATAAAATTAAGGAACAGCGCTGATGATAAATATTAATTTTTGCAGACGAAAAATCAGTCTTCATTCAATTTCTGTATGATGGCGGTAGTTGAATAACCTGCAAGAATTGGATTGATAACCACTTTGCCACCGGCAGCAATTACTTCTTTGGCTCCTGCAATTTGATCTTCTGTATAATCTCCGCCTTTAACAAGTACATCGGGTAAAATGGATTTAATAAGTTCAAGTGGTGTTTCTTCTTCAAAAATACAAACAACATCAACCATAGAAAGTGAAGCAATGATTAATGATCTTGAAAGCTGGTTGTTTACCGGACGGTTTTCCCCTTTCAATTTTTTTACAGAATCATCAGCATTGATGCCTACCACTAAATAATCAGCTTCTTTGGCTGCCTGCTGCAAAGAATAAATATGTCCGGGATGAAGAATATCGAAGCAACCATTGGTAAAAGCAATTTTTTTATTCCCTGCTTTCCATTGATTTACTTTTTTTATTAAATCATCTCTCCATAAAATTTTTGCTTCAGGTGCTTCCGTCAGTTTCAAGTGGTTTTATTTTTTTATTGAACCGTGAAATTAAAATAAAACA
>JANOJO010000750.1:0-1796 GCA_031418795.1 Bacteroidota bacterium
GTTGTTTGTATCCACGAAGTATAAAAACCTCTTTTACCTGCGGGTGCATGTTCCGCAACATAAGTGGCAGCGCCACCATATTCACCACCCAGTGCAAGGCCCTGTATCAACCTTAATAATAAAACAAGAATAGGTGCAGCAATGCCGATTGATTTATATCCGGGTATTAAACCAATTAAAAAAGTAGAACCGCCCATTAAAACCAGCGTAAGTAGGAAAGTATATTTTCTTCCAATTAAATCTCCCAGCCTGCCAAATACCAATGCGCCAAAAGGACGAATAATAAAACCTGCAGCAAAAATTGCCAGTGTAGAAAGTAATGCTGCCGTTGGATTTCCTTCCGGGAAAAACTGGGTGCTGATTGTTTTGGCAAGCATGCCAAAAATGTAAAAATCGTACCACTCAATCATGGTACCCACAGAAGAAGCGGCAATCACACTTCTTATTGTCGTTGGTTTCATGTGTATATTTATAATAACAATTTTTGTTCCCGATATCAATCGGGATTATTCGCCATAAAAATTTCTTCGGTGTTAAATAAGTTACCTCGAAAATTTTATGACTCATTTCATGCGTTCAAGATAGTTATTTGTTTCATGCAGCAAAATATTTTTAACGGAATCGTTCCCGAAAAAACGAAGTTGCAAAAACAGTTCTGTAAATTTATCAACTGTTAATTACAACCAGCTAATTTTATAGCATGTCCTATCCATTCCAGATAAAATCTTTTGAGCAATACGAAAAGGATTATAAAAAGAGCATTACTCAGCCCGAAGAATTCTGGGCTTCTGTTGCAAAACATTTTCAATGGAGAAAACCTGCAGATAAAATTTTAGAATGGAATTTTAAAGAACCGGATATAAAATGGTTTGCCGGCGCAAAATTAAATATCACAGAAAATTGCTTAGACAGGCATCTTGAAGAAAGAGGTGATGTGCCGGCAATCATCTGGGAACCCAATGACCCGAATGAAAAAGGAAGAACATTTACCTACCGGCAACTGCATGAACAGGTTTGCAAATTTGCAACAGTATTAAAAAATAACGGTGTAAGAAAAGGTGACAGGGTTTGTATTTATATGGGTATGATTCCTGAATTGGCAATTGCCATGCTGGCCTGTGCAAGAATTGGAGCCATCCATTCCGTAGTGTTTGGTGGTTTCAGTGCGCAGAGTATTGCTGACAGATTGCAGGATGCAAAAGCAGAATTTATTATTACCTGCGACGGTGCATTCCGCGGTGCAAAAGATATTCCGTTGAAAAATGTAATTGATGATGCATTGGTGCAATGTGATTTTGTAAAACGGGTTATTGTTTTTGAAAGAACGAAAATACCGGTTAGCATGATTAAAGGACGAGATGTGTGGTGGGAAGCCGAAATGAATTCCGTAGAGACAGGGCTTGCCTTGTCTCAAAAAACCGAATTAAAAAACGTTGCCGAGACAGGGCATGCCCTGTCTCTACAATTACCTGCAACAGAAATGGATGCCGAAGACCCATTATTTATTTTATATACCTCAGGCAGTACAGGAAAACCAAAAGGCGTTGTGCATTCCTGTGCCGGCTATATGGATTGGACGACATACACATTTGTAAATGTGTTTCAATATCAGCCTGGGCAAATATTTTTTTGTACAGCAGATGTTGGCTGGATAACCGGGCACAGTTATATTATTTATGGTACGTTGTGTGCAGGCGCCACCTCATTAATGTTTGAAGGCATACCGACATTTCCTGATGCAGGAAGGTTCTGGAGTATTGTTGATAAACACAAAGTGAATATTATTTATACAGCGC
>JANOJO010000751.1:0-3689 GCA_031418795.1 Bacteroidota bacterium
GGAGGAAGGTAAATTGCTGATAGAACAACTGCATCCCGATCTTGTTTTTCTTGATATTGAAATGCCGGGCATGACCGGTGTTGATTTGGTAAGAAGTTTTAATGCCCCTGCATTCAGGGTTGTATTTGTTACCGCTTATGATGCTTATGCCGTGGAAGCTTTTCGTGTAAGCGCAATAGATTATTTGCTGAAACCAATCGGCTCAGAAGATGTAGTGAAAGTGATTCAAAAAGTAAAAGCGGATGTAAAGAATGAGTTGAATAAACTATCTGTGCAATTGCAGCAATTAGATAAACTCTTGAATAATCATCCGGATAGCACAGACCAGAAAATCGGGATTGCCATGTCGGATAAAATTGTTTTTATAAATTTCAGCAATATCATTTATTGTGAAGCAAGCGGCCCTTATACGCATGTTTATTTAACGGATGGGCAGAAACTTGTTTCATCAAAAGCATTGGGCGAATTTGAAGCACAATTAAGCGGCAATAAATTTTTCCGCATCCATCATCACTATCTTATCAACCTGAACAAGGTAAAAGAATTTCAACGGCACGATGGTGGCTATGTGATAATGGATAACAATAAAGAGTTGGAAGTATCGCAGCGCAGGCGAAAAGATTTTTTGGATGTGATACAGGATAAGGTGGTGTAAAAATAATCCTGAAAACTTAGTATGACCAGCTCATACATTTTGCATCAACCCTTTTTCCGGCGGATAATAATCATTCCACTCCTTCGATGTTTATTTGTAAATTAGCGTTATGGGAGTTACAAAAAAATATCAAACACCACCCCGTACTGGCATGGAAGTATTTATGATGCTGCCGGAGGGTACCCGGGCAGAGTTAATAAATGATACAATTTATATGTCACCGACACCAAATTTTCAACATCAGGAAATAAGTACTGAAATTCTGAATCAGATCCGTAACTATGTAAAGGGCGATGGGCTGGGCACATGTTTGCCAACGATTGATGTTTTTTTCGACCAGAAAAATGTATTTGAACCGGATATTCTTTTTATAGCAAAGGAAAATATGAATATTGTAAAGGATGGTAAAATTAAAGGCAGCCCTGATTTGGTTATAGAAATTCTTTCACCCGGTAACAGAAGACATGACACTGAAAAAAAGAAAACAGCCTATGAAAAATTCGGAGTAAAGGAATATTTTATTGTTGATCCCGAAACAAAAGAAACGATTACATGGTACCTGGTTAATGATAGATATACAAAGCAGCCGTCATCAAAAGGAAAGATAAAATCAAAGATTCTGAAAAAGTCTTTTTCATTTTGATTTAATTTTCAGTGTTTCAGTCGCAAATCTATTCTTCTTCATTTCCATCTTCCAGCAACTTCAAATCTACCGAATCCATTCCTGCAATTCCTTCAATAGATCCACGAACATGTGCAGCACTTAATAAAATTTTATCCAGTTGTTTTTCCCGTTGCTTCCAGAGTTTTTCCATGGCATCTCTTTCTCTATACTTTTAGTCAGTTTTTTTATTCAACTCTTCAAATTTTGCTGTCATTGTAGGATTCCCTCGTGTCAATTTTTTGATTGTTAAATCTTCTGCTTTATTGTTGGCAAGACGCAGATTGTTTACTGACGCTAAAAGGGAATCTTTTGTTTTCTGAAGATGGTCCATTGTCTTATCTATTTCTTCAATTGCTGTTTTAAATTGTCTACTAGCCAAGTCATAGTTTTTTGCAAATCCTACTTTAAAAGTATTAATATTTTCTTCGAAATTTGTAATGTCAACATTTTGGCTTTTCACTATAGCTAGTTCTGCTTTAGCTTTCATTGAATTCATAGCTGCATTTCGTAAAAGTGTGATAATTGGAATGAAAAATTGAGGTCTTACTACATACATTTTTTCATATTTGTGAGAAACATCGACAATTCCTGCATTATATAATTCGTTGTCAGCTTCTAAAAGAGTAACAAGAACTGCGTATTCACATTTCTTTTCTGTTCTATCCTTGTCTAATTCTTTAAAAAAATCTTCATTTCTTTTTTTGGTTGCAGTTTCGTCACCCTCATTTTTCATTTCGAACATTACAGAAATGATTTCATTTCCTAAATCATCTGTTTCTTTGTAAATATAATCGCCTTTGCTTCCTGATTTTGAGTTGTTATCTTTTTCAAAATATGCTTTTTGAAATGCCGTTGCACGAAGTTTATTGAATTCTATTTCACAATGTTGCTCAAGTGTTTCACCTATCATCTTAGTTGAAAGTTTGAGCTTCATATCCTTACGAAGTGCAATTTCATCGTCTTTGTGTTTAATAATATCATCTTTAGCCTTTAGTTCGGCAGTATGTTTTTCGCTTAAAGATTTTTCTAATAATTGTTTTTCTGTTTCTTTAAGTTTAATATTATTAGTTAAATCATCTCTTTCTTTTTCTATTTTTTTGATGGCTTCTGTTACTGAAAGTTTTTTTTCAATTTCAGCATTTTCAAGTTTGCCTTTCAGTTGCATTATTTCTTTATCCTTATTTACTAATTCAGTTTGCTGTAAATTTTTAAGATTGGCTTCTGCAAGTTTAATAGCATTTCCCTTTTCTTGTTCTGCAAGGTTTAATCTATCCTGTAATTCTTCTTCAAATTTATGGTCTCTAACTTGTTTAAGAATGTCTGCAAAACCTGCATCATCAACTCTAAAAACCTTTTGACAATTTGGACATATAATTTCGTTCATATTTCTATTATTTTATTCTGTTTTGTTTAATGTTGTTCTTAAAGTGACGCACAACACTGCCATCTCTGTACCAAGATTTCGCATATCAGACAATTGATTCCGAATAGATTCGTTCGCTTCAAAAACAGTTCCGCAATTCGTGCATTTTATTTCGTTGCTCATAAATTTTCGATTGTGATAAAGTTAATTCTTTAAATAAATCCTTCCTCCGGCTTTTCTTCTTTATTCCAATAGTACCGGGTGGTAGCAATATGGCTTATTATATCGAAAACGGTTTTTAGAATCAGAAAGGTAATGGCCGGTGTCCAACCCAAAAATTTTGGAAGCAAAATAGTGAGATGCATGGGAACAATGCGTAAATAAGGAGTGAAAAACATGGCGCTGATTCTGCGTGGTATGTCTGCATACTTAGTTTTGTTTTGTACAAAATGAATGACCTGGTTGAGCAGGATACCGAATATGGCCCATTTCCAAAAACCAAAATCAACATTTGAAAATTTTAAATCAACAGCAAGAAAAACAAAATAGACTAAATGAAACAAACCATAATGAAATAAAAAGAAAACAGGCAAGCACCCCCTTGCCTGGGCTGCTGTTGCCGGTCTTCCATTGATTTTGAAATTATCAACTTTTATATTCTTCAAGGTTAGCATGTCGAAGAAGTTGAAAACACCCAGCAGCACACTCTGGCACCAGTACAGCCAGATGATGGTTGTGTATTGTTTGGGATCTCCCTGGTACTCGTATATAAAAAACACATTCATAAATACGAGTGCCCAAAGGGCGGGGTCACGAAGAATTTTTTTGAATGGAGACATGAGGTGAAAGTAATAAAAAAGCGCCATGCAAATTAGCATGACGCTTTTTTTGAAATGTGCCCCGGAACGGAGTTGAACCGTTACGACCGTTGCGGGTCACAGGATTTTCTTACCTCTACAGTTTTCACTGCGACAATCACAATTTTAGCCGTGATTGTTTTGTGGTCT
>JANOJO010000752.1:0-4628 GCA_031418795.1 Bacteroidota bacterium
CAAAAGCGAAAAACTATCCCCTGAAAAACTTGTATCCATCATTGATACCTGTTTCAGAAAATTTGATGAAATAGTTTCAAGGCACCAGATAGAAAAAATAAAAACTATCGGCGATGCCTATTTATGTGTAAGCGGTTTGCCGGATACAAAAGATCATAATGCTGAAAATGTAATACGGGCAGCAATAGAAATTATAAACACAATAAAACAATACCGTGAGCAAGCGGGTGAAAATGGTTATTTCGATATTCGCATTGGCATTCACACCGGGCCATTAGTAGCCGGTGTGGTGGGGGATAAAAAATTTGCATACGATATTTGGGGCGACACGGTAAACACTGCAGCCAGGATGGAGCAAAACAGCGAGCCAAACATGATCAATATTTCACAAAGCACTTATGAGTTGGTAAAAGAAAAATTCAATTGTACTTTCCGCGGAAAAAGAGCCGCAAAAAATAAAGGATTGATTGAAATGTATTTTGTGGAGAAAGAAATATAGTAAAACAAATAATTATTTCTGAAGGGAAGGTAGCTCTGCTAATTTATAAAAGAAATATTCCACTGCTGAATGAATGTGCAATTAAAATGTAACGTTTGGTAATCTGACCCAATACATATTTCAACCAGTTATGTAGGACGACAAAACTTATAAATACTTTCAACAAGAAAATAGAGAACAATTGTTACGCAATTGCATTAAATTTTATCTATTGCGATTTTGTAAAGATTCATATGACTTTGAGAGTTCAGCCTATAATGGGGTTCCTTAAAGATTGGCTAAAAGACATATTTTGGAGGACAGTTTATATTCCGTGGAATCAGCATTTACGAATTCGTTATTTCATCATTCGCTCAATAATATATAAAGTAAATTTTATAGTTCCTGTAAAAAGGTTAAATCAAACCTAAATCCACCCTGTACAATAAATCATTCCAGTTCCTTACCTTCGCACCTCGTTTTTAACCAAAAATAAATTTAGAAATGAG
Organism: Bacteroidota bacterium; assembly: GCA_031418795.1. GTDB lineage: Bacteria > Bacteroidota > Bacteroidia > Chitinophagales > Chitinophagaceae > VBAS01. The sequence goes on from JANOJO010000752.1 coordinate 988, forward strand.
TACAGTAAGAGTTGCAATTAATGGTTTTGGCCGCATCGGCCGTTTGGTATATCGCCAGATTTATAAAATGGAAGGCATTGATGTGGTGGCTGTAAACGATTTGACCAGTCCGGCAGTGCTGGCACATTTATTAAAGTATGATAGTGCACAGGGCAGGTTTGATGCTGATGTGAAGTCAACAGATAATTCAATTGTAGTAAATGGGGATGAGATAAAAATTTATACTCAAAAAGATCCGGCACAAATTCCATGGGCCAATCACCAGGTGGATGTGGTGCTTGAGTGTACAGGATTTTTTGCTGACAAAGAAAAAGCAGAAGCACATATAACTGCCGGAGCAAAAAAAGTTGTTATCTCAGCGCCGGCTACCGGCGATTTGAAGACTGTTGTATTTAATGTAAACCACAGCATACTTGACGGAAGTGAAACTGTAATCAGTTGTGCAAGTTGCACTACCAACTGCCTGGCGCCAATGGCACAGGTGCTTGATGAAAAATATGGCATATTGAATGGGATGATGACGACAGTTCATGCTTACACAAATGATCAGAATACACAGGATGCACCACACCCAAAAGGTGATCTGCGCCGGGCAAGAGCTGCAGCACAAAATATTGTTCCCAATAGTACCGGCGCTGCAAAAGCAATTGGATTAGTGCTGCCTAACTTAAAAGGAAAATTAGATGGTTCTGCACAACGGGTTCCTATTTTAACTGGTTCTTTAACTGAAGTAACAGCAGTGCTTGGTAAAAAAGTAACAGTGGAAGAAATAAATGCTGCGATGAAAGCAGCCAGCAATGAAAGTTTTGGATATACAGAAGATGAAATAGTAAGCAGTGATGTAATTGGTATTTCTTATGGTTCATTGTTTGATGCCACACAAACTAAAGTGCAAACGGTGGGTGACACACAACTTGTAAGAACTGTAAGCTGGTATGATAATGAAATGAGTTATGTAAGCCAGTTGGTGCGTACACTTCATTACTTTGCAAAGCTGATTAAATAATGAAATAGAAAATGTTTAAAGAAAGTCTGAGCCAACCAGCCAGACTTTTTTAATTTTATAAAGAATTATTTTTCTTCATGTCGTATAAAATAAATAAAAGAAGGCTTCAAAAGATTATTAACCGCATCAGCAAACTGCCGGGTGGTCTTAATTTTTTCAGGTATTGTATAAATAAAACAAATGGGATTTTTCTAAAAACCAGTAAGAGCACAAAGGTTCCATTTCCTTCATCCATTATGCTGGAGGTTACCAACCATTGCAATCTTGGCTGCATTACCTGCCCGCGGGAATATGGATTTGGCCATGCCATGGCAAAAGGATCAATTGAGATTGATAAAATGAAAAAAGTAATTGATGAAGTGGCGCCTTACATTGATTCAATTGGGTTGACTGGACTCGGTGAAACCTTGCTTTATAAAAAACTGGAAGAAACTTTAAAATACATAAAAACTAAAAACAAGGGCATTCAAACTTTTATTTCTACCAATGCACATATACCCGGCGCTGAAAATTATATTGAAAAAATGGCGCCTTATCTTGATACGGTGCAAATATCCATTGATGGCATTGGAAAAATTTATGAAACAGTGAGGTTGAAAAGCGATTACAGTTTCTTTTTTGAAACCACGAAGAAAATGGTGGCGGTATGTAAGGAAAAAAATGTATCCGTCATGTTCAACTTTGTGGCAGTAAAAGAAAATTACAAACAAATGAAGGATGTGGTAAAACTAGCATCGGAAATAGGAGTTTCTTTTGTGAACATAACGCCGGTAAATGTAGGCAGCATCACTTCAGTGGGTGTAGAATATTACGAATTATTTTATGGCGATGATTTTAAAAGCGAATTAAAACAGGCGTTTGATTTATCAAAACAACTGAGTAATGTTGATTTGACCATTTGGGATGTGAAGAAAAAGAATGAGTTTAAAAAATGCCATTTGCCCTGGAATCATTTTTATATCAGCTGGGATGGATACATGACGGTTTGCTGCGCCAAACCTTTTCCCAAAGAATTAAATTTCGGAAATGTATTTGAAACTTCACTGATGGATTGCCTGAACAGTAAAGAGTATCGCCAGTTCAGATCATTATGGTTTAAGAATGAAACACCGGATTTTTGTAAAAAATGCCATGTGGTAGATCTGAAACCCATTGAACTTGATTTTGACATAGCTTTGAATTAAACCAACAATAATATTCAGGTATGAGTAAATTTTCCAGTTACAATTTTAAAAATCAGAAAGCATTAATCAGGGTTGACTTTAATGTGCCCCTCAATGATAAATTTGAAATAACTGACGATAACCGGATGAGAACAACCATTCCCACCATTCAAAAAATACTTAAGGATGGAGGCAGTGTAATTCTTATGAGTCATTTTGGCCGCCCCAAAGATGGCCCTTCAGAAAAATATTCTTTAAAACATCTTGTGGTGCATTTAAGAAAATTGCTGAATGGAGTTACCGTTTTGTTTGCTCCGGATTGTATCGGCGATGAAGCCTGTAAAATGTCAGCAGATCTTCAGCCTCGTGAAGTAATGTTATTAGAAAATCTCCGTTTTTATAAAGAAGAGGAAAAGGGTAATGAAGACTTTGCAGAAAAACTCAGCAAGCTGGGTGATGTGTATGTAAACGATGCTTTTGGTACTGCACACCGTGCACATGCATCCACAGCCGTTATTGCAAAATATTTTCCTGCAGATAAAAGAATGTTTGGCCTGCTGATGGAAAGTGAAGTAGCAAGCGCAGAAAAAGTGTTGCACCAAAGTGAAAAACCATTTACAGCAATTATTGGCGGCGCAAAAGTCTCTGATAAAATTCTCATCATTGAAAATCTTTTAGACCGTGCAACAGATATTATTATCGGTGGCGGCATGGCTTATACATTTATGAAAGCCATGGGTGGCAAAATTGGAAATTCACTTTGTGAAGAAGAGAGGCTTGCCACTGCTGAGGAGTTAATGAATAAAGCTGCTATGAAAAATGTTTGCATACATCTGCCACCAGATTCTATCATCGCCGATAAATTTGCTGCAGATGCTCATACTTCCGATGCGCCCAGTAATAATATTCCTGATGACTGGATGGGATTGGATATTGGCCCCAATGCCTGCGACCAGTTTTGCAATGTGATAAAACGTAGTAAAACTATTTTATGGAACGGCCCGATGGGTGTATTTGAAATGGAAAAATTCCGGCATGGAACAAAAGCTATTGCCAAAGCTGTGGCAGATGCCACACAACTTGGCGCATTTTCATTGGTTGGTGGTGGCGACAGTGTGGCAGCAGTAAATCAGTTTGGCTATGCCGATAAAGTAAGTTATGTATCTACCGGCGGCGGCGCCATGCTTGAATATTTTGAAGGGAAGGTGTTGCCGGGGATAGCAGCTATTCAATCTTAACAAATTTTCGGAAGCCCGGCTTGTCTGAATATTTAGTGACAGCTTGTGTACCGTTGGCTTCGGTGGATGTCCATAATGATCCCTTTTCTTCAAAGTTGAACATTGGCTTGTTTTCATAAACCATTTCAATCTCAGTTTTAGATGGCAGCCACCAGTCGTCTTTGTCGCCATCAGTTGCTTCGCTGCAAAGTTTAGCTGCATAAGGTTTTTCTTCGTATCCTGAATTTTTTCCAA
>JANOJO010000753.1:0-1958 GCA_031418795.1 Bacteroidota bacterium
TTCCAATTTTAAAAATTGATTATATTCTTTAATCACTTATCTGCACCCAGTACTACAATAAGGGAATAAATAACTCCCGGAACCCAGAACAAAAGCGTTAAAACAACTGATAACCAGAATTTATTATTAGCCTCTCCCTGGTGCAAATACACGGCTAGTGGCGGCAACAAGAAGGAAAGAATAACCAAAAGGAGCGTATTCGTGCTTGGCTCCATGCCTGCTTTTTTTTCGGCCTTATATTTCCTGATTTCTTTTTTTATTTCTTTAATTCGCTCTTTTTTTTCTTTTCTGGAAAGATCATTAAAAGCGACAGTAGCTAAATTAATCGTTGCTACATCCGGCTCAATTGATTTTGTGTTTTTCTCAACGGGTTTTATGAAGATCGCTGCCTGAGATGGATTGCTTGAATACAATGAAGTTGCCAGCAAAGTCAGTATTAAAAATGATATTTTTTTCATTGTTGGTAAATTTAAAAGTTTAAGTAATTGTTATTTTATGAAGTTATCGAAATTATTGCTTGTTTGAATTAAAACAAACCGGGAATATCCTTTCTGTAATAATTTAATCATTGTATGAATCTAAACTAAGTCCAACGCTTTTACAAATGAAGTAGCCACAAAGGGCAAAATAAGAGTAAGCCATTCCCAATGGCTGTAGATAGCAAAAAATAATGCTGCAGTAGATGCTAAAAAAACCAGCCAGTAAATGCCCTTATATTTTTTTTTCTGTTCCATACTTTGTGATTTCCGGCAAAAATAGTATTGGATCGGCAAATCAAAAAATGAGTTTTTATATATTCGTAAGGGAACTATTAATAAAAATTCCGGAATACCTTGCCGGCAATATGAATTCATGGCACAAAAAGTAAAGCTTCGTTTTTTAATCCGTTATTCTACAATCTTCGGTGAAAGTTTGTGGGTTAGTGGTAACATAGATGAACTGGGCCATGATAACCCGGACAAGGCTGTCCCACTTTTGTACCTCAACTCTGAGTTTTGGTATGGAACTGTCATTGTCAGCATTAATCAGCCGCAGCCAGTAACTTTTAAATATTTTTTAAAAAATAGAGAAAATGAATTGGTTTGGGAATGGGGAAATGACAGGATGATAGAATGGCCGGGGAAGAAAATCCGGGAAATTGAAATTGTAGATGACTGGAATCATCCCGGAGCATTTGGAAATGCTTTTCTTTCAAAACCCTTCAGAAAAGTATTGTTGAAAAAGTCAAACCTGCGGACTAAAACAGCTGAGCATAAAAAATACACTCATCATTTTAAAGTAAAAGCCCCTTTGCTTGAGCAGCATGAAATGTTGTGCATTATTGGCGGATGCCCCGGGTTGAGTGACTGGAAACATCAAAAGCCGGCTTTGCTTGAAAAAAAGGAAGATTGGTGGACTGTGAAATTATATTTAAAGGATCAAGGATTGCCCACACCTTATAAGTATGGCGTTTATGATACCAAGGCTCAAAAATTTTTACGATACGAAGCTGGGAATAACAGGATTTTATACAATGATGCCGGAAAGAAAAAATTAAACATTGTTCACGATGGCTTTGTGCGTTTGGCTTATAATAACTGGAAAGGTGCCGGCGTGGCCATTCCTGTATTCAGTTTACGAAGTAAAAATAGTTTTGGTGTTGGGGAATTTACCGACTTGCTGCCTTTGATTGATTGGTGCCGGGCTGCAGGATTGAAAATGATCCAATTACTCCCTGTAAATGATACTACATCTTCAGGTACCTGGAGAGACTCGTATCCATATGCAGCCATTTCAGCATTTGCATTGCATCCGGTCTATATTAACCTTTCTAAAGTAGCCGGCAAAGAATTGGCCGGTGAAATGAAACTCCTTAAAAAGAAGCAGAAGCAATTAAATGAATTGCCTGAACTGGATTATGAATCAGTACTAAAAGTAAAACTTGCTGCGTTGAAGGAATTGTATATGGTTTTGAGGGA
>JANOJO010000754.1:0-2547 GCA_031418795.1 Bacteroidota bacterium
ACCACACGGTACAGGTAAAACAAAAAAAGTATTGGTGCTTTGCACACCCGATAAAGAAGAAGCTGCAAGAGCTGCCGGCGCAGATTATGTAGGTCTGGATGAATATGTAACAAAGATCGAAGGTGGCTGGGTGGATGTGGATGTAATCATTGCCACACCGCAAGTGATGCCAAAGATTGGTAAACTTGGTAAAATATTAGGCCCAAGAAACCTGATGCCAAATCCTAAGACAGGTACAGTAAGTAATGATGTAGCAGCCGCAGTTAATGAAGTAAAAGGCGGTAAGATTTCTTTTAAGATTGATAAAGCCGGTATCATTCATGCTTCGATTGGTCGTGTAAGTTTTGCTCCGGAAAAAATTGAAGAAAACAGCCATGAGTTGCTGAATGCAATTATCAAAGCAAAACCATCATCATCAAAAGGCACTTACCTGAAAGGTATCAGCATGGCAAGTACAATGAGCCCGGGAATTTCAATTGACACAAAAGGCTTTGTTCATTAGGCCCCCTAAATCTCCGCCACATGGCGGAGGACTTTGAGAAGAAACAAAAAATTTGAACAGTCAAAACAAAATAACATGACTAAAGATCAAAAAAACGAAGTAATAGAATTGCTGAAAGGCAAATTTTCTCAATACAATAATTTTTATGTTACCGATACAGAATCGTTGTCGGTAGCACAGGTTGTAAAACTTCGCCGTGCTTGTTTCAACAAACACGTTGAAATGAAAGTGGCAAAGAATACACTGATAAAAAAAGCATTGGAGTCTTTAGATGCAGATCGTTATTCAGGTATGTACGATTCATTGCACAAAGTAACAGCCCTGATGTTTTCTGAAAATCCGAAAGAGCCGGCGCTTATCATCAGTGCTTTCAGAAAAGAAAGCAAAAAAGAAATCCCTGTTTTAAAAGCTGCCTTTATCAATGGCGATGTGTACATGGGCAACGATCAATTAGTAGCACTTACTAAAATCAAAACTAAGAACGAATTGATTGGTGAAGTAATCGGCTTGTTGCAATCACCGGCGAAAAGAGTCATTGCTGCTTTATTGCACAATGCTGAGAAGAAAGGTGAAGCAGTTGCTGTAGAAAACTAAGTTCAATCGTTTCAGAAGTTCACAAATTCGCCACAAGAATTTTTGAACTCGTAAACTCTGAAACTAATAAACTCTATACACCCAGGCCTGAGGGTAAACTAAGGCAAAATTTTTTTAATCACTCCGCCGGAGATCCTGACTCTGAGCTTGTCGAAGAGGAAGGACTATGAAGGCGGAAAAAATTTAATTCAAATGGCAGACGTAAAAGTATTAGCTGAAAATTTAGTAAGCTTAACAGTAAAAGAAGTACAGGAACTCGCTGACTTCTTAAAATCAGAATACGGAATTGAACCCGCTGCTGCAGCAGTAGTAATTGCAAGTGGTGATGGTGGTGGCGCAGCCGCTGCTGAAGTACAAACTGCATTCAATGTAGTATTGAAAGCCGCAGGCGCATCAAAACTGAACGTAGTTAAAATCGTAAAAGAATTAACCGGTTTAGGTTTGAAAGAAGCTAAAGATTTAGTTGATGGCGCACCAAAAAACATCAAAGAAGGAATTTCTAAATCAGAGGCAGATGAAATTGCCAACAGGCTGAAAGAAGCCGGTGCTGATGTTGAAATCGCGTAAGCTATCGAAATCCCGACCGAAGCGTCGGGATTGAATTTGCATAAAATTTCTTCAACGAAAATTTATAACCCCGGCCATTGTGCCGGGATTTTTTTGCTCATCAAGTAGCTCATCAGAATGCAATCCCTCCCTGGAATTTAAATCCATGATAAGTTTGTGTCTGATTATTTGTTTCGAAACTTAGTAATGAATAGCCAAAACTAATCGTCATTCCAAGGGATTTAGCATCAGCGGGTCTTCCAATCATTCCCAATAAAATATCAACGGCAGCCCTTCCTTTAGATGTATAAGTAATATTTGATATTCTTAGTGACTTATTGTATATAACATACCCAGGCTGCACACTCATAAAGTAAGCTACATTTTTTTCTAATGATGATAAGAAAGGGCGAAAATCCACGTAAAGCGTTGCTAACTGTGAATTCTCTTTAAATACATAAGCAGTAAACCCTCCACCGAAACCAATATATTTTGTCGGCGTAAACCCTGCTCCTGCATTTATCCCAAATCGATTATTGAATTTTTGGTTGATATAAAAAGCAGGCTGTAAATACGCATAACCTCCTGTCTTCTTTTGACCATTCATTGATAACGGCAAAAGAAAAACTATTAGTAAAAAATATTTCATGACGCTATTTTTTTTCTTTAAATGGAGCATGTATGGTTCTCTTAATAACTTGGTAAATAAAGTTAATCATTTTATTGTAAGGTTAAATACGGCGCAATCTTTTTATAAATTTCTTCCGTCACTACCATCACCTTCATCACATCCTCTACTTTAGAAAATAATCCATGCTCATTTCTATAAGCAACAATAGGATTTGCCAAACTGTATTTAATATAAGGATGTGCTTTCAGTTCATCAACAGTCGCTGTATTAATAT
>JANOJO010000755.1:0-1856 GCA_031418795.1 Bacteroidota bacterium
CTCACTGCAAAGGATGCATTATTTACATTTATAAAGTCATTCTTTTTTTCATAATTAATAACAACAGTTTGCCCGATTTCTTTTTGATCGGTAACACCGGATTTTAAATAACGGACCAGGCATCCAATATCATCAAACTTAAAAATCTTCCCTTTTTTTGTAATTATTTCATTCCCAAATTTTGTATCAACGATTCCCATTTTGCAGGTATGGCAAATATCTGTTCCGAATTTGAATGGTTCCGGCTGTGCAGAACAGGAAACAAGAAAAATAGTCAGCAAAGCAGTTACTATACCAGTTGCAGGTTTTAATTTCTTTTTATGATTTTTGTACCAGTCATAAAACCAAACTATAAAAAAGAGTCCTGCTGCTCCTATTATAATCCATCCGCCAATATCCGGAAATGAATAGTCATCAAAATTCAATATACGTTTATGTCCGATGATCGGCGGTTGATAAGACAGTCCGGGCACTTTGATAGCTGCAGTAGGATCTAAATTATGGCCATATTCATAACCCCAGCGGTAATAATCATACAAAGCAAACAATCCGCCAAATGCAGTAAATACAAGATACCAGAACAGAATTTTTCTTTTGCCAATCACAGCTACAGTTATTCCAAGCAAAATATAAAACGCAACGATATACCCAAGAAACTGAAACTCTGGAAACATATCAACATTAATCTTTCTCATACCGATATAATGGTTCAACCCATTTATTATATCAACCTCACCTTTTATATCATTCAGCCATATATTCATCATCAATCCTTCGGGATATTGCGGAGCATATAAATCTATACGCCAGATGGGAAGAAAATAAGTTGCAATAAGTGAAAGCGAGGCAATCGCAAGTATAACTTTGGATGCATTACTTAATTTATTCATGGTTTTCGTTTATAAAGGGGGCCGGTACATAATCACAACCAGCCCCATGATATTCATTGAAAAAAAATCTATTATTTTTTTGCGGGTGGCAACAATACTGCATCTACCACATAAATGATTCCATTTGAAGCAGGAATAGTTGCTATGACATTAGCATTACCATTCACCATTACTTTTCCATCTTTTACACTCAACGTAATATTATCAAGATTTGCCATGTTAATCACCTGGCCATCCTGCATATTTTCTGTTTTATAAACACCTACTGCTACATGGTATTCAAGTATATTTTGTAAGTCTGGTTTTTTATCATCTTTCATTAATCCATCCACAGTACCTGCAGGTAGTTTATTAAATGCATCATTAGTAGGGGCAAAAACTGTAAATGGCCCTGCGTTGGAAAGATCATCAACATATTCAGCCTGTTTCAAAGCTGCTACTAATGTGGTATGATCTTTTGAACCAACTGCAATTTTTACTACATCTTTTTGTGATACATCGTCTTTAACAGCTTCCTGTCCGCCCGCTGTTGTTGCATCAGTTGATTCGGTTTTGCCTGGTTCAGTATTGCTGTTGCATGCAAAAAATATAAATGCAAGAAGAACAGGTAAAATGTTTAGTATCTTTTTCATAATTCAATTATTTTTTTAATTGTTAGTAAACTACTCCCGCTAACAGGGAGTAGTCAATAAAAATTATTTTTTTTCTGTTGCAGTTGCTGCTGTCACTGCTGGTTCTTTTTTACCTGTGCTGAATGTTATCGGCACATTGGAACCAGCCGGACTTACTCTTATATAGCCTTGCATTTCCTGGTGCAGTGCAGAACAAAAATCAGTGCAGTACATTGGAAATACTCCAACTCTTTCAGGCTTCCATGCTAAAGTTTGAGTTTCGCCTGGCATGATGAGTAATTCAGCATTGTTTGCTCCTTTTACAGCAAAACCATGTGGCACATCCCAGTCCTGT
>JANOJO010000756.1:0-9830 GCA_031418795.1 Bacteroidota bacterium
AGGTCTTCAAACTGTTCCTGGCTGAGACCTGATCCATTAAAACGAACCACAAGTTCAAGCATTTCACCCTTAATAAGTGAAGAAATATGAATATAATTTGCTTTCGCATGTTTCAGAATATTATTGGTAAGCTCCTGTACAATGCGATAAACACCCAAATCGGTTTCGGCAGTTTCAATATGATAGTTGTTGTCAAGGTCAATTTCAACTTTTACCAGCGTACCCTGCACGGTTTTGTTAAGAAAGTTCCGGATAGCTTCATTCAGTCCGAATTCTTTCAGTAAGGTGGAATGAAGGTTATGGGAAATTGTGCGGACTTTCTGAATACCATCATCTAATAATTCTTTTGATTTTTCATGAAGTGATTTTCCTTTTTCGTCCAGTTGGTGTGAATTAATATTGGAAAAATGTAACCGGACAGAAGAAAGAATCGCTCCAACCTCATCATGAAGAATTTCCGCTATACGGTGTCTTTCTGTTTCTTCACTGCGCACAGCCGCTTCTATTAGCTGGTTCTGCTGATGTTCTTTCAGCTTTCCCATTTCATTATGCAACTGCCATTTTCTCCGCTGGTTCAAAAAAGTAATTACCAGGAAGCTGATAGCCAGCAGCAGCACAAATGCGATGCCTGCTGTGAATATAAAGGGTATGTCATTTCCTTGTTCGTTCATTATAAAAAGCAATTGCGATAGAGGTACATAAAAGTATAAAAAGAATATTATGGATGTCCCAAACGCTGGCTGCATACTCTTTCAATTTTTGGGAATGATACATCAGGTAATTATAAAAAAGGAAAATAAAAAAATTAACAGCAGTATATAATGTTAATCCACCCACTACCCATAAAGGAGGATGAGTTGTATAAAATGCAGGCTTGTCGTCCCTGATTGTTTTATTGGTAAACCAAAGGCAATAGATTAATAAAAACCCTGCTTCTGTTGCCATTAAATAACTGCTTATTATAAAAATACTTTTACCGGATAAAGCAAAAAATATGAATGTTCCTGTAAGAAATATCACGGGTATAATACGTGTTATTTGTTTAAACTGTTTGCCCTGTGTGGAAAAAAACCAGGAAAAAAAGAATAACCTTACTATTGACTGAAAATTATAAAAGATATTGTTATTCCAGCGGTCACCTTTTCTTGAATCAAATAAGTCGTACATATTTACATACCAGATAAAATCAATACAGATATTTAGAGTTAGTGCAATTATAAGGTACCATTTTACCGGAACTACCCAAATGCTTTTTGGTTTGTATATTAAAAGAACTGTCAGAGGTATGAACAATGCCCAAACCTCTGACCAGTCAAAAATTTTTCTTAATAACTCAGCCATTATTAATTAGCATTTGCAGGTGGTGAAGGCTGTGTTGGTGGCGGCGGCGCTGCACAAACCGGACCTGCTCCTTTGTCTATACAAACATAATATCTTACATTTTTTTCTCCCGATTCTATAGTAGGAATAAATAAAAGTGTATAGCTGGTGGATGCTCCGATAATTCCGTCAATCGCATCAAATTTTATCTGCTGGTCGCCTAAAACAAATTCATCAGGTAATAGAAAAGTAGATGCGCCACCTTTTGTTAGTATTTTCCATACTGGAGTGGTGACTGCACCAGTAGTAAACTTATTTCCCGGTTTAGATGCATACGCTATCAACGATGGTGTTTCACCCATAGTGCTATTAAAATAAAATTGCAGTACCAACTTGGATCTTTCTGCGCCTCCTGACGGGAAAGTGTTTCTTAAAATTTCATAATCAGTTCTGTCCATTTTTAAAGTATCCAGGTATTTATTGTACAGACTCTGAGTACCAGTACCTGAAGGGCATTTAAGACTGACAATTGCTGCAGTATCGCAGGAATTAGTTCGCCCAGAATTACATGAACTGCTTACAATTCCACCAGAAATATATATTACAAGTAGCAATACAATCAGAATGGTGGAAAGAGTGGAGCCAGAAAGATGGTGCTTGAAAGGTTTCATAATTTTAATTTTTAGTTTGTTAATAAATCCGGAAGGAAGTCTTCAATACAGGTGAAAAAATCATATAAATTTATTTAATAAACCCTTAATAGTTTTTTCATGATGCATTTGCCGGAGGTGATGGTTGTAAATCTTCCGCCACTAACAGCTTGATATCAGAATCCATACGTATTAATTCAGGAGTTACGTGATAACCTACATAATTGCCATAATTTTTTGGATAAAAATAAAGGCATTTAAAATTTGCAGAATTAGCATCATCGATAAAATTTTTAATTTTTGCATATATGAATGGGATATTACCAAATTCTATTTTTTTATTGCCAGGAGGCCGATGTGTCTCATCTGGTTCAAGAGGGATCTGAACATCAATAACATTTCCTTTACTATTTACTGCATAAGCAACCAGAATAAAGGAATCACGCCATTTCGTAGAATCTTCAGTAATTGGTTGTAAAATAAATCCAGCAAAGTCTGCCACATCATGATAATAATGTGTAATTGTTCGCCAATCCAATCGCATTGCATAGAATCTTACTTGTGCCATAATTTTAATTTTTAAGTGGTTAAAAAATAAAGGGTGGAGGAAGTCTTCAATAAAGGCGGGAAAGTCATACCAAGTTATTTAATTCAGACCAAATTTCAATCAGGGCTGCTTAAAAAACCAGCGTATAAGTACTTAATTATTATAAAAGGAGTTTCTACGCATCGCCTCTTCAGCTTTTATCATACTAATACGTTTCAAATGCCGGGCGATGTAATACGCTTAATTAACTGTTAACTGAACGTACTAGTTCCCAATGTTTTTTTTGAGTGGATCCTACCTTGTTTCAGGGTCATCGGCGGGGCAAAATTGTGGTATAAAAATTACCGCAATGACACACACAAAAAACCTCCAGACAAGTCTTACAGCCATCATGATCGCTGTCTTTATGCTTGCTCCTTTTAAATCAAATGAGTCAGTATTAAAAAATAAAATGATCTCCTTCAACACTCATCTGCAGGTGGTTGATGAAGGGGCTTCGAAACAAACGGGTACTATTGATCTTAATATTCCTGAAGGCAATAAAAAGGAAAAAAATAATAGTAAAGGCGAAGATCAACCTAAATCAAAGCATCATGCAGATGAAGAAAAGCACAAAAACCATCTGTACCATTATCACAGGGTGAAAGCGAAGAAAAAACACCATACCACATTTATATGTGTTTGCCTTAAAGTTTTTGTTGCGTTTAGTTTTATTTCCGTTTTACTTTGCGGTTACATGAATATTTGTCATTGAAATGAAAAAATATCTTAACTATAACGGAAGGTTTTTTGCAGATGATGAGGCTGTTCTGCCCGCAGATAACAGAAGTTATCGTTACGGCGACGGCCTCTTTGAAACCATGAAAATGGTAAATGGGAATATAGTTTTGGCAAATCTTCATTTTGAAAGACTGATGGGTTCTTTGGAAATTTTAAAAATATCCCTGCCAAAACTGATCACATCAGGCATGTTAAAAAAAGAGATTATAGATCTGTACCAAAAAAATAACTTGGTTAACAGTGCAAGAGTAAGACTATCTGTTTCCAGGGGCAATGGCGGACTTTATGATGGCGACAATGAATTTCAATACCTGATTGAATGCTGGCCACTGGAAAATTCTGCTTACAAATTAAATGAGAATGGACTAATCATTGATATTTTTCCTGATGCAAGAAAAAGCTGCGATAAATTTTCAAATCTTAAATCAGCCAATTTTCTTGCTTATGCCATGGCAGCCATTTGGGCAAAAGAGAATAAACTGAATGAAGCATTGGTTTTAAATTCTTATGAAAGAATTTGTGATGCTACTACTGCAAATATTTTTTGGGTAAAAGACAATAAAGTTTTTACTCCACCATTAAGCGAAGGTTGTGTGGCAGGAGTGATGAGGCGGTATTTATTGGAGAATCTTCAAGGTGCAGGATATAGTTTTCAGGAATTGGAATCGGGAATTGACAATTTGGAAGATGCTGATGAAGTTTTTCTTACTAATGCTATTTATGGAATAAAATGGGTGAAGCAGTTCCAGGGGAAAAAATATCAATCAATAATTGCAAACGAAATTTTCAACAGGATTGCAAAGCAAGTATTTTAAATAAGTTTTCTCACCGCCTCTGCAATGCTATCTGTTGAAATCATATTCATGCATTTAAAATGACCCTTCGGGCATTTCGCATAACCAATCTTTGAACAAGGCCTGCAACGAAGATTTGAAATTTGGAATTTAGTATTTGGAATTTGGCGATTGCCATAGTAGGGCGTCATTCCAAATTCCGGAACTGTATTTCCCCAAACAGAAATAATTGGTTTTTTAAATGAAGCAGCAATATGCATCAGTCCGGTATCGTGTGTAATGATCAGCTTTGATTTTTTTACAAGATCAGCGCTTTCGTTCAGCTTAAATTTTCCGCAGGCATTATAAATTTTTACCTCGTCAACTGAAGCAATTTCATTTCCAATAACTGCATCTTCTTTTCCACCCAATAAAATAACCGGGTGATTAATTTTATTGCATAAGTCTTTCAGTTTTTCAACTGGCATTTTTTTGGTAAAATGCGCAGCTCCAATTACGACTCCGATATAACCTGCATGATGTGATACGGGAATATCCTTTAAATGTGTTTCATCTTTTTCAGGAATAAAATAATCTAACCCTTCGCCGTCATTTTTAATACCAAACGAATTAACAGTTTCCATATACCTGTCCACAATATGTTTCTCCGGTAATAAGTTCCATTTTAAATTTGTGTAAATCCATTTCTGAATATTGAGTTTGTAGAATGCAAAAGATTTTACACCTAATTCTTTTTTCAATCGCAGGGTTCGCAGGTTATGGTGCAGGTCAATGATGAAATCAAATTCTTCCTGCTTCAGTTCATGCATCAACGTTTCCCAACTGTGAGTAAGCAGATGCACTTTATTTATATAAGGATTGTTTTCAACAATAGTTGCAAATGATTCTTTGGTAAGAAAATGCAATTCGGCATCAGGCAATTGGTTTTTTAAACAACGTATAACCGGCGTGGTGAGTACAATATCGCCAATGGAGGAAAAGCGTATTATTAGAAATTTCATTTTTTGGAATTAATAATTAAAAATTAATAATTATTAATTTTTCAGGGTTGAAAAAATTATGTATCAGGTATCATTTCTTATTTTTCCACAAAGTTTAAATCCTTATTGAAAGTTTCTTTTGTCATCACCGCTGCTATTACAGTTACAATCATTATAATTATTGCTGCCAGCCAGCCACCTGTTACATAATCTGTTACTCCTCTCAACCCTTTAAATAAAGGAAGAATTAAAACAGTCAACATTCCCCGAACCATATTAGGAATGGTAGTGGCTGCAGTGGCACGCAGGTTTGTTCCGAATTGTTCTGCACCCATTGTAACAAATATCGCCCAAAATCCTGTGCCAAATCCCAGCCCTGCACAAATCAAATACATCCTTTCAGCAGATCCATTCCATTGAATTGTAAAAAACAAAAGCATAAACAATGCAGTGATTGCATAAAAAAGATAAAGTGCTTTTTTCCTGCTTTTCAACCATTGACTTATAAAACCAATAAGAATATCGCCAATTGAAATAGCCACATAGGCATACATGATTGCTTTACCCGGATCTATTTTTTCTGTTATTCCAAAATGTTTTCCAAACTCACTGGAAAAAGTAACGAGGACTCCAATAACAAACCAGGTAGGTAATCCAATAAGAATACTTAATAAATATCTTTTTAATCTTTCCCTGTTATTGAAAAGCATAAAAAAATTTCCACGTTGTACATTTAGTTTTTTTACCTCATGAAACATACCTGACTCAAAAACAGACATGCGCAGTATAAGTAGAGCAATGCCCATGCCGCCGCCAATAAAATAGCAGGTACGCCAATCAAAACTTTGTTTCATAAAAAATGCTAAAACGGCTCCTGTCAAGCCAAGCCCGGCTACCATGGATGTGGCGATCCCCCTTTTCTCTTTCGGTATTAGTTCGGAAACTAAAGTGATGCCGGCTCCTAATTCTCCTGCCAAACCAAGCCCCGCAATAAATCTGATGATACGAAACTGATCTGTTGTTTGTACAAATCCATTTGCAATATTGGCAAGAGAATAAAGAAGGATTGATCCAAACAGTACACTCAGCCTTCCTTTTTTATCGCCCATCACTCCCCATATTATTCCGCCAATAAGCAACCCGGCCATTTGCCACATGATAATTGCTTCTCCTTCTGATGTAATCTGGTCGGGAGATAAATTAAAAGAATTCAGACTTTCAATTCGTGTTATTCCGAATAACAATAAATCATAGATATCCACAAAATATCCCAGCGCAGCTACAATAACCGGGATAGAAAGAATGCCGTAAGTTTTCTTTTGCATACTTAACTATTGGTGGGTGTACCGGGTGAATCTTTTTTTCTTCCGGTAATTAATTTAATAATAACCGGGGCTGTGGTCACAAGCACAATACCCAGCACAATTAGTTCAAGATGATCTTTCAGATCGAAATTAAATTGTTTCAATATCCATTTTTGTAAAAAGTACCCGCCGAGTATCATACTGAATACCCAGGCCATACAACCAACAATATTAAAGAAATGAAATTTCTTTCTGTCCATTTGTACGATGCCGGCAACAATCGGTGCAAATGTTCTTATAAAAGGAAGAAACCTTGCGCCTACTATTGCAAGTGCCCCATGCTTATCATAAAAATCTTTTGCCTGGTAGAGATAGCGTTTCTTAAATAAAAATCTGTCTTTCCATCTGAACATGGCAGGGCCAACTTTTCTTCCTGTCCAATAGCCAACAGCATTTCCAAGTATGCCGCAAAAAGAAATCAGGGCTACAAGCACTAACAGGTCAACCCATTCATTTTGTACATTACCCATACCAATCAATTTTAAAAACTGGTGAGCAAGCCCGGGTTCACCATTATCTAATTTATGAGCATAAATGCCGGCAACAAAAAGCAGAGAATCTCCGGGAAGAAAGAAACCAATGAATAAACCAGTTTCTGCAAATACAACAAATAACAAAACCCAAAGACCACCGTTCTCTACATACCATTGTGGTTGTAAAAGCTGGGTCCAGTGAAACGCTTCAAGTAAAAACAATTCCATTTTAATAAATTTTAAACCCGGTTTTTATTAATCCCTTATAGCATCCGCTTCCTTTTCATTAAAAGCCAATGCTTTTTTATCATCAAACTCTCCTTCCCATCTTGCTATTACGCAACTGGCTAATGTATTACCGATAACATTCACTGATGTACGGGCCATATCCATCAATTCATCTATTCCATAAATAGCCATAATAGGCCAGAGTGGAAAACCAAATGTGCTGGCAGTGGCAATCAGTATAACCAGTGATGCACGGGGTACTGCAGCTACTCCCTTGCTCGTCAGCATAAGAGTAAGACCAATCATTAATTGTTCGCCAAAAGAAAGATCCATGCCTGCTGCCTGTGCTACAAACACAGACGCCAGCGATAGATACAGTGTCGTTCCATCAAGATTGAATGTGTATCCCGTAGGAATAACAAAGGATACAATTTTTCGGGGCACACCAAATTTTTCCATATTCTCTAATGCCTTAGGCAATGCAGAATCTGAACTTGTAGTGGCAAATGCAATAGATACCGGCTCACGAATAGCTTGTATGAATTTTTGCAAAGGTATTTTGGCAACCCAAAGTGCAATAGGTAATAGCACTAATAGTAAAAAAGCAATCAACGCCACGTATAAAGTGATAAGCAATAAAGCCAGGTTCTTTAAAATATCAATACCTAAATGACCGACTGTAACTGCTATAGCAGCACCAACACCAAAAGGAGCAAAATACATGATGATATTGGTGAACTTGAACATTGTTTCTGCCAGGCTTTCTGCAAAATTGAGCATCGGCCTTTTTTTGTGCTCATTCAAAAGTGCTAATGCAATACCGAATACCACACTGAATAAAACGATAGGTAATACATTGCCTTCATAAATGGACTTGATGATGTTCTCCGGAAAAATATCAATAATATGATCCTGCCAGCCTTTTACTTTTACTTCCGGCAATTCTTTTAAGAGGCTCTCGGGTACTTTTATACCAACACCGGCTTTGGTAATATTAATAAATACCAACCCGATAACAAGTGCAATAGTTGTAACCACTTCAAAATACAGCAGCGACTTCCAGCCCATACGACCGACCTGTTTCAGGTTACTGTGGCTGGCAATACCCACTACAAGCGTTGCAAATAATAAAGGTGCCACAATCGTTTTAACCAGCCTGAGGAAGATGCTGCTTAAAAATTTCAAATTCTGAGATTCTTTAGGAAAGTCCAGCCCTATTTCTACCCCGACAGCCATCGACACCAGTATCCAGGTGGTCAGTGATCTTTTATAAATAGCAAATAGTACAAGGCTGGCAACAAATATCCAGCGGGCGGTCATCAATAAGGTGTCATTTAAATATACCCACCCATTCAGATGAATAAAATGAACAATAGCAACAATGGTAAATAACAGGAGGGCAATCAGTCCGGCTATGCGTTTATTCATATCAGCATTAGTAAAGTTTCAAAACTAAAGGTTTATTTCTGAAAATGGTCAAACCGTCAGAATTGGTTTGGCAGCTACCCCGTTGATAAATCTTTTCATTAGCTTTAAACAGAAATCATTATTTTTCCAATTCCTTTTATATTCTAAACTATAATCAAACACTCATGAGTTTATTTGTCAGAAAATCTATGGATGTTTTAATGAATGAAGCATCTGAAACCGGAACGCATACACTGAAAAAAACATTAGGAGCCAGAGGATTGATTGCATTAGGTATCGGCGCCATTATCGGAGCTGGTTTATTTTCTATTACTGGTATGGCAGCGGCTAATCATGCTGGTCCGGCAATCACCATTTCATTTGTAGTAGCAGGTTTGGGTTGTCTCTTTGCAGGGTTATGTTATGCAGAGTTTGCATCCATGATTCCTGTTGCCGGAAGCGCCTATACTTACTCGTATGCCACGATGGGTGAATTTATGGCCTGGATTATTGGTTGGGACCTTGTGCTGGAATATGCGGTAGGTGCAGCTACTGTGGGAATAAGTTGGAGCCGTTACTTAGTCAGATTTTTAGAAGGCTTTGGCGTTTCACTTCCGGTTGAATTAACAGCCGGCCCCTGGGATGGTGGTATCATCAACCTGCCTGCTGTATTTATTATTGTATTGATGAGTTTATTGTTGATAAAAGGAACCAGGGAAAGTGCTTTTGTAAATAACATTATCGTAGCTGTAAAAATTACAGTAGTACTTACTTTCATTATCCTCGGATGGCAGTATATTAATAACGACAATTACAATCCTTACATTCCTGATAATACCGGAAATTTTGGTGATTTTGGATTCAGCGGTATAATACGGGCAGCTGCTATTGTCTTTTTTGCCTACATCGGATTCGATGCTGTGAGTACGGCGGCACAGGAAGCTAAAAATCCTAAACGGGACATGCCAATTGGTATTTTAGGTTCGCTGGTCATTTGTACAATATTATACATATTATTTGCACATGTGATGACGGGTGTTACAAGCTATACAACTTTTGCCGGCAAAGATGGTATTGCACCTGTTGCTGTAGCTATTGATCATATGGGTACTGCTGATGCAGCAGGTGTTGTAAAACCAGATTACCCCTGGCTAAACCGGGCTATTGTAGTTGCAATTCTTTTTGGATACGCATCCGTAATATTAGTGATGCTGATGGGACAAAGTCGTGTTTTCTTCAGTATGAGTAAAGACGGTTTAATTCCAAAAATATTTTCCAGTGTTAATG
>JANOJO010000757.1:0-2131 GCA_031418795.1 Bacteroidota bacterium
CATTCTATTTCAAAAGAAGTTTATGATGGTACCTGGGCTGGCAGCGCTGGTTTTAAAAATGGAAAAGAATATTACGGATACAAATTGCCATTGGGTAATTATGATAAAGACAAAGGCGGTCCCTTGTTTTTTGAACAATACACTTTCCAGGGCATTGACCCCAACGGGTTAACAGATTCACTCGGTAATGATTATTTTTTACAGGGAAAAAATCATACGCTTATCAACCGGGCTTATTGCATGGAGAATCCAAATAAGTTTAAAGGCTATAGTGAAAACTGCTGGGGTTTAACTGCCGGTGATAGTTACAAAGGTTATGTAGCACATAGCCCGGAAAATGATCGTGGTGTAATACAACCCACTGCAGCAATTTCATCAATGCCCTATACGCCCAAAGAAAGTATGGAGGCCTTACGTTATTTCTATTATGAACTCGGTGATAAGATATGGAGTGATTACGGATTTGTGGATGGCTTCAGCATTCATCATAACTGGTATGCAAAAAGCCATCTGGCAATTGACCAGGGACCGATTGTTACAATGATAGAAAATTACCGTACGGGTTTGTTATGGAATTTATTTATGAAAATACCTGATGTGCAAAATGGATTGAAGAAACTGGGGTTTACATCACCTAGGATAAAATAATAATTGTGAAAAGAAATTTATTATTGTTATTACTGGTTTTGTGCTGTATTATTCATATTTCAGCACAAAAAACTCCAAAAGCAATCTATGTTATTGCCGATGGTATTCCGGCAGATTTAATTATGAAACTTCCAATGCCCAATTTGAGAGCAGTAAGTAAGGAAGGTGGATTTGTAAAAGCATTTGTTGGTGGTGAAAAAAATGGCTATTCTCAATCACCAACTATTTCTGCGGTGGGATATAACAGTTTATTGACCGGCGCCTGGGTAAACAAACATAATGTGTGGGACAATGATATAAAAGAACCAAATTATAACTACTGGAATATTTTTCGTTTTTTTAAAACCCAGTATCCTGGTAAAAAAACTGCCATATTTTCTGCCTGGCTCGATAACAGAACAAAATTAATTGGCAGCGATGCTAAAGCAGCAGGAAACCTGCAACCTGATTACCATTTTGACGGATTGGAACTGGATACAATCTCCTATCCGCATGATACTCTTGGAAATTATTTTTACCCGATTGATAATGCAGTAATAGATACAGCTGCTGCGGTAATAAAAAGAAACGCCCCGGATTTAAGCTGGGTGTATCTTGAATATACAGATGAAATGGGTCATCGCTATGGCAATGGAAAACAGTTGACAAATGCTGTATTGATTTTAGATAAACAAATCGGAAGGTTGTGGAAAGCTATTCAATACCGGCAAAAAAACTTCAAGGAAGAATGGCAGATATACATTACTACTGACCATGGCAGGGAAGAAAATGGATACCATCATGGCGGGCAGAGTACAAGAGAGAGAACTACCTGGATTGCCACCAATGCAAAAGGCCTGAATCGTTACTTTTTTTCCCACCAGTCCGGTATAGTCGATATCATGCCTTCCATTGCAAAATTTTTAAAAATAAAAATTCCCGAAAATCAATTAATGGAAATAGATGGTGTTTCTTTAACTGGAAAATTATCAGCAATAAATCTAAAAGCCATCCTCAAAAATGATGTAATAAATTTAACATGGAAAGCACAGCAAAAAGAAGGGATAGCAAAGTTATGGCTGGCAACAACGAATAATTTTAAAACAGGTGGCAAAGATGAATATAAATTAATAAAGCAACTGCCGGTTGCAAATGGCAAAACAAGCATTGATGTAAAAAACTATCCATCTGATTTTTATAAACTCGTTCTTGAGATGCCCTATAACTATTTAAACACATGGATTGTATTAAAAAAATGATTCACAAATAAATTTTTAATTATGGATACTATTTCCAGGCAAAAATTTTTACAGCAAACTGCAATGGCAGGAGCTGCTGTTTTAGTTTCATCTTTAGAGAGCTGGGCAGCCACTACCCCGGGAAAAAAATTAAAAGTTGCCCTGATAGGTTGTGGCAGTGTAAGCAACCGCTACATCCCGCATTTACAAACTTCGCCACTTATAGAAATCGTAAGTCTTTGCGATATTAAATATGAAAGAGCGGT
>JANOJO010000758.1:0-5959 GCA_031418795.1 Bacteroidota bacterium
CAAACCCTTCAGCAACTCAATGCAAAAAGAGTAGGCTTGCCAAATGGCTGGAGCCTGACTCCTGTTGGAAAAAATATTCCTCTAGGTGATTTACCGTTGAATATGGCTGTATCTCCATCAAAAAAAATAATTGCAGTTACCAACAACGGGCAGAGTGTGCAGTCACTTCAACTGATAGATGCGGTTAATGATAGACTACTGTCAACGGTTGAAATCAGGAGATCATGGTATGGTATAAAATTTTCTGCTGACGGAAAATTTCTTTACGCATCAGGCGGACACGATAATATGATATTGAAATATGCGGTAAAAAATAATGCACTTGTTTTAACTGACAGTATTCTTCTTGGGAAAAAATGGCCAAATAAAATTGCACCTGCCGGACTTGAAATTGATGATGCTAAAAATATAATGTATGTGGTAACAAGAGATGATAGTTCTCTTTATATAATTGATTTGACAAAAAAAGAAGTAAAAGAAAAAATCAAATTAGGCGGCGAGGCATACAGTTGTCTTCTTTCTCCTGATAAAAAGAAACTCTATATCAGTTGCTGGGGTTGTGATAGAGTAATTATTTTCAGAACAGATAATAAAGCAATGAGTGAAATAAAAGTTGGCGACAATCCAAACGAACTTTTATTAAGCAAGAATGGAAAATTTCTTTATGTTGCCAATGCAAATGATAATTCTGTTTCTGTAATTAATATAACAGAGAACAAAGTAATTGAAACTTTAAACGCTGCATTATTTCCTGATGCGCCTCCCGGCTCCACTTCAAACGGGCTTGCATTAAGCGCTGATGAAAAAAAATTATATGTTGCCAATGCAGATAATAACTGCCTCGCTGTTTTTGATATTGCAAAACCTGGCTTTAGTCATAGCGAAGGTTTTATTCCAACGGGATGGTATCCTACAAACGTGAAAGTGATTGGTAAAAAAATATTTGTTACCAATGGAAAAGGGTTTTCATCAAAGCCCAATGCTAAAGGCCCCGACCCAAGCAATAAACAGGAAGAAGTAGATTATCAGAAAGCGGAATATAATAAAAACAGGAGCCAGACAGAATATATCGGCGGTTTATTCAAGGGCACTATGAGCATCATCATAGAACCAACTGAAAAACAACTGAGCATTTTTTCACAAACTGTTTATAAAAATTCTGCATTTAAAAAAGATCAGGAAACAATTATAAAAGGAGAAGCTGGAAATCCTATTCCCATGAAAGTTGGAGATAAGTCGCCCATCAAATATGTTTTTTATGTAATAAAAGAAAACAGAACCTATGACCAGGTATTGAGCGATGTACCTGGTGGAAATGGTGATACCAGTTTATTATTATTTGGAGAACGCATCACACCTAATCAGCATAAACTGGCCAAGGAGTTTGTGTTGCTTGATAATTTTTATGTAGATGGTGAAGTAAGCGCCGATGGACATAACTGGACGATGGGTGCTTATGCTACAGATTTTTTAGAAAAAAACTGGCCATCAGATTATGGCGGCAGAGGCGGAAGTTATAGTGGTGAAGGCAGAAGAGTGGTTGCAAATAATAAAGGAGGATTCATTTGGGCTCATTGTAAAAAAGCCGGAGTGAGCTACAGATCGTATGGTGAATTTGTTGATGGTATCAGGGCAAATGTTCCGGAATTGCAAAATCATTTTTCACCAACCTATACCGGTTGGGATATGAATACAAAAGACACTACCCGTTTTTATCAGTGGAAAAAAGAATTTGATTCACTCGTAAAAATAAATGCTGTACCTCAGTTTAATTCACTCCGTATGGGAAATGATCATACAGTGGGATTAAGAATTGGCGGCGCTACTCCCTTTGCCCATGTTGCAGATAATGATTTGGCGGTTGGCTTGTTTGTAGAGTATTTAAGTAATAGCCCGATATGGAAAGAGACCGCAATATTTATAGTGGAGGATGATGCACAGAATGGCCCTGATCATGTAGATGCACACCGCACTACGGCATATTTGGCCGGTGGTTTTATAAAAAGAAAATTTATTGATCATACTATGTACTCCACATCATCCATGTTGCGGACAATTGAATTGATTCTTGGCATACCGCCAATGACACAGTATGATGCAGCAGCCGAACCGATGTGGCGTTGCTTTACTTCTGCTACCGATTTTACACCATTTGTTTCACTACCATCAAATATCAATCTCAATGATAAAAATGTGGCGATAAATAAATGGCAGCAGAAAAGTGAAACTTTCAATTTTGCCAAAGAAGACAGCGCACCGGATTTAGAATTCAGTGAAGTGATTTGGTATGCGGTAAAAGGCGAGGGAGTTCCTTTTCCGGGACCACGGCGTTCTGCTTTTTTGAAAGTGAAAGAGGAAGATTAACCCCCATCCCTAAAGGGGGTATGGATACAGGTTTATTTTCGAATTGAATTTTACTTAATCAATTTGTTTAAGTATGCAATTTGCCCGGCATGATAAATATTATGCTGTATCAGACCATTTAGCATAAAACGATAATTAAATTTCCGGTTGGGTACAATTTCTTTTAAAAAACTGTCATCTTTTTTAGAAAGTATTTCAGCAATTTTTTTATGAATTGATTTTAATTCTTCCAATCCTTTTTTCCAGGAATGTTTTTGGGGATCAATTGTTCTCCAGTCATTTTCTTCAATAGCTTTCAATTCTTCCGGTGATCTGTTTTCGAGATTGGCCAATGTAAACTCAGCCCATGTATTTTTGTGCCAGAGCAGTTCTATCAATGAATGTTCTGTATCCTTTGGTTTGTTAAAAACTTTTGATTCATCAATTTCATTCAGCAGCGTGTACACTGCACGGCCAAACCAGGGCTCACCGGCTAATGTATTTTCGAGGTTGCTGATAATGGATTTAATTTCTTTATTCATACTATGAAGATAAAAAAATTTGCTTAAACTATTTTCAACACTGAACCACGGAGAAACAGAAGAACACTGAGATTTCGTTCTTATATTTATCAACTGATGAATTAATGGATAGGAGGCATTCAAACAATCTAAAAAAACAGAATGAAATATTTAATAGCGGCGTTCACTTTACTATTTTCATTAAAGGTAAACTCACAAAATAGTAATCCTCAATCTGAATTTCTGGTAAAGCCCTACCTGCAAATTGGCAAAACACCCAAACCACAATCATTACAACTGCTCTGGCATGCAACAGATGCAGGTGCTGGATGGTTAGTTGAATATAAAACCACTTCAGGTGCCAACTGGATGAAATCAGAAAATCAAACAATAACAAAAATTGCAGTTGCCGGCATTGAGCCTTTTTCGGTTTATACAACTTCATTTACTGCATTGATACCCGGAAGTTTATTTATATACAGGGTTTCAAAAAATGGTAAAGTTATTTTTAACGCAGAAGCAAAAACTCTGAAATCATCTGAACAACCTTATAGGTTTGTTGTAACAGGCGATATGGGTGCTGGTACTAAACAAGCAGGTCAAATAGCAAATGGGATTTATAAATCAAATCCGGATATTGTTGCCATAGCCGGGGATATTGTTTACAACCAGGGGTTGATTTCTGAATACAAAACAAAATTCTGGCCCGTATATAATAAAGATAATGCTGATTCAACCGGTGTGCCGTTAATGCGGTCCGTTCCTTTTGTAGCGGCAGTTGGAAATCATGATGCAGATACAAGAGATCTGAACAGGTTTCCCGGTGCATTGGCGTATTATCATTTTTGGGATCAGCCATTGAACGGACCGATAGGTAAAGAAGGAGGTGCTTTTGTGCCTGCATTAACCGGAACAGAGGCAAATAAAAAAGCCTTCCTTGATGGCGCTGGCGATAAGTATCCCCGCATGACAAATTTTTCTTTTAATTATGGCAATGCACACTGGACGGTTATTGATTCAGATACCTATGTTGACTGGACTGATTCTTTATTAAAAGATTGGGTGATTAAGGATTTGGAAAAAGCAAAAGATGCTGCCTGGCGTTTTGTTATGTTTCATCATCCGGGTTTCAATTCTTCAAGAGTACATTATGAACAACAGCAAATGAGGTTACTTGCTCCCATTTTTGAAAACGGAAAAGTTGACCTTGTATTCAGTGGCCACGTACACAATTACCAGCGTACCTTTCCCATGAGTTTTGTTCCGGATAGAAATGGTATTCCGCTTTTTGCTGGCATTGATAACAAAATACCCAGGGGAAGATTAGTTAGTGGCATCTGGACTTTAGATAAAAAATTTAATGGAAAACGGAAAACAAAACCTGTGGGAGTTATTTATATTGTTACGGGTGCAGGCGGCCAGGGTTTATATAATCCCGAACAGCAAAAGGACAAAGACAGTTGGCAAAAGTTTACGGATAAATTTATATCAACTGTTCATTCCTTTACTGTAGTAGATGTAAAAGGAAACAGTTTAACGCTTCGCCAGGTAGATGTGAATGGTAAACAAGTTGATAAAATCAGGATTGTAAAATGAGTAGAAGATTAATTTCTTGATTGGTATTCTTTGTTAATTGTAATAACCAATATAGCAGAATTTATGTCTTGTTATAAGGTGGTCAACATTTTTCTAAATTGTTCTTTTAATACAGGTAAATCGTTTTTAGCAATCTCCCAGACGATATGAAAATTGACACCAAAGTATTCATGAATGGAAATATTTCTAAAACCAGCGATCGCCTTCCATTCAATTTCAGAGTGAGCCTGTTTCATTTCTGTTGAAATATGATTACAGGCTTCGCCGATTATTTCAATCTGTTTTACGGTTGCAAATCGTTTTTCCGAATTAGCAAGATAATCTTCATAAGAAATGCCTGAAAGGTATTTTTCAACTTCAGCGATTGCATCAAGAATATGCTGTATCCTTATTTTATCAGTAAGTGGCCCTTTCATAGATCAGAATTTTATCCTTGTCAATAAGGGGCTTTATGTATTTGGAAAGACCTTCTGTGCTTACGAGGTCCACTTTTACATTTAATAGTTCTTCCAATTCCTGGTGAAAGATAAAAAATTTCATTCCTATCGGGTTGCTGTGATCCAGTTCTACCAATATATCAATATCACTTTTTTTACCTGCTTCGTTCCTTGCTGAAGAACCAAACAGGTAAGCCTTCTTTACCGGCTTGCCGGCAAAGTATTGCTGAAGAATAAGCTTATTGCTGATTGACAGATTCATATTTCAAAGATAAATTTATTTTCTCGCATTCTTTAATCTGGCTGTTGGTGCGATGAACTATATAAGAGGAAGGCAGAAGACTGAACACCAACCGGTGTAATGTGGTTTCTAAACTATTGATGATCGATTGAGTTTCTTTATTCATGATTTTATATTTCGTAATTTCAAATTACAATCTTTTCTTGTGACACTTTCTTACATTAAGATAAATGGGTTTTTCCTCATGCTTTCTTTATTAAGCATTCGATGTAAGGATAACAATGCAAATTCCATTACAGTTGATAAAGGAGTTAAAA
Organism: Bacteroidota bacterium; assembly: GCA_031418795.1. Lineage (GTDB taxonomy): Bacteria > Bacteroidota > Bacteroidia > Chitinophagales > Chitinophagaceae > VBAS01. Next base: position 5,456 of record JANOJO010000758.1, read on the forward strand.
CCGATATTCCGGCAATCACTGAAGTATCTTCTTCAAAAGATACGATGCCATCAAAACATTTCTTAGATTCATTGGAGTCAGAAAGAAATAAGCAAACAATAGAATTACTCCAAACGATAAAATCAGTTACTGTATTAAATATTGAAAAGGAGAATACAAGGATTGCCTCGACAGGTGAGGATTTAGGAAAGCAATGCGACAAATGGCAACTAAGTAAATCTACAATTGAGAAAATATTCAGATCATCCAAACCAATTAGTGGTCCAGAATGGCACTACTTATATGATGTTTGGCCATGCGAATACAATGGGTTAATGTTAATAAATAAGGATTCATTTTCTTTTAGTGTGAATGCCGGATCACATTTGGTCATCTGGAATGCAGATACTTCATTCAGATATGGATGTTCTGATAAGAGATTTAAGAAATATTTGCATAATTTTCTTGGTAGTGAATGGTTCTTGATGTGATTTTTTAGACAGTCTTCGAAACATGATTTTAAAG
>JANOJO010000759.1:0-1674 GCA_031418795.1 Bacteroidota bacterium
GGACTTTTTACTTACAGTGATATTTTAAAATTAAAAAGCCATCCCAATGCAGTAAAAGATAGTTATGGAAGATTGCTTGCAGCGGCAGGTATAGGAATTACAAGTGATATGATGAATCGGGTTGCTGCTTTACAAGCTGTAGGCGTTGATGTTATTTGTTTGGACAGTGCACATGGTCACAGCAAAGGAGTGATTGGCGCTTTGAAAGAAGTAAAAAAGAATTTTAAAAACTTAAATGTAATTGCCGGTAATGTTGGCACTGCTGCCGGAGCAAAAGCTTTGGCCGAAGCAGGCGCTGATGCAGTGAAAGTGGGCATCGGACCCGGATCTATTTGTACAACAAGAATAGTTGCCGGTGCAGGTGTACCACAACTTACCGCCGTGATGGAAGCCTATTCGGTTTTAAAACAAAAAAATATTCCGTTGATTGCAGATGGTGGTATTCGATATACGGGTGATATGGTAAAAGCATTGGCAGCGGGAGCTGATTGCATCATGATGGGCAGTGTGTTTGCAGGTACGGAAGAAAGTCCGGGTGAAACTATAATTTATGAAGGAAGAAAATTTAAAGAATACCGCGGCATGGGTTCACAGGGTGCCATGAGTACCGGAAGCAGTGATCGTTATTTTCAGGATGTGGAAGATGATGTAAAGAAATTTGGACCCGAAGGCATTGAAGGCCGTGTGGCATATAAAGGCACCTTGAAAGAAATAGTTTATCAATTTACCGGCGGCCTGCGTGCAGGCATGGGTTATTGCGGAGCAAAAAATATTGCAGAATTAAAAGAAGCAGTCTTTGTAAAAATCACCAATGCTGGCATGAAAGAAAGCCATCCGCATGATGTGGAAGTAACGAGAGAGGCGCCGAATTACAGCAGGAAGTAACGAATAGTCAGGAGTCAGGAGTCATTAGTCGTTAGCCTGTATTTCAAAAACAAATGAAACAAATCTGTGATAGTAGTTTTTATGTAGTCGGCTTCATAGCAGATACTCTTTGCGATCTTAGCTTTTCTTTGTGTCTTTGCGTGAAATAAACTTTTACATTTACCAAAACATTCTGCGTGAAGAGACTGCTTTTTGCATTTTTATTTTTTACTTTTTACATTTCTCCGGCACAAACAGACAGCTGCGGCATTCGCATCAGTTTACTCACCTGCACTCCCGGCGATGAACTCTACTCCACATTTGGCCACAGCGCCATAAGAGTAGTAGATAGTTCGGCAAATACTGACCTTGTTTTCAACTACGGTACGTTTGATTTTTATGACCCTGACTTTTATGAAAAATTCATTAAAGGCAAGTTGCTGTATTTTGTTTCTGTAGATTCTTTGCCGGCATTTTTATGGGAATACCAGTATTATAAAAGAGGTGTTACAGAACAAGTCATCAATCTTGGTTGTGATGAGAAAACAAAATTTGTATCTGCACTTTTTGAGAACAGCAAAGAAGAAAATAAATACTACCGCTACGATTTTAATTATGACAACTGCACTACCCGGCTAAGAGATAATCATGTATTAAATGACGGAATGTAGTATTTGTATGTGGCAAAATATTTTTTGTCTGCAGGGGTTTGCCGGTAATTTTTTCCAGCATATCTCTTAGCCGGGTAGTGCAGTTGTCATAATTAAAATCGTAGCGGTAGTATTTATTTTCTTCTTTGCTGTTCTCAAA
>JANOJO010000760.1:0-1962 GCA_031418795.1 Bacteroidota bacterium
AATGGAGTATTTGCAGCAATGCTTGGGTGGAAAGTTACTTCGTTTGATCTCAGTAAAGAAGGACAATCAAAAGCATTACAGTTAGCAAAAGAGAAAAAAATAAAAGCACATAAGGGTTCAACTTCCAGGGCCTGGTTCAACTTTTCTAAAACCCTAAATTTCAATTATTTATAATGTTAGAATGATGGTGCCATCTTATAAGCTGGGGCGATGATGTCTTTTTGCTGAAGTTTCTTTGCGTCATAATTCTTCAAAAAAAATTAAAAACTCAAACCCTAAAATACAAAAATAAAATCATGAAAAACATCAGATTAATTTTAACAGCAGCCTTAATGTATAGTACAATAAATTTCGTATCAGCCCATGATCCAAACCTCCCTGTTAATACAAAGTGGAAAGAATGTTCTTTCCAGCTCGATCCCTCACTTACTCAAGATGCCTGGCATCAATTTGCACAGGAAGCCGGTCTTGTCATTTACTTTCGTCCTTTGATTGTTGCAAAGCCATTAGGAACCGGCCGTTTTGAATTATCTGTTCTGCAATGGAATACTAAAATCGATGAATCGCAAGATGCCTGGAACAACACCTTTGTTCATCCGAATTCTGAACATTGGCTCATCGGCGGTGAAGAACTGCCATTCCCTGGTCTTTCGCTGCGAGCAGGCATTACTAATAAATTAGATGCCGGTATCTATTGGAGCGAAAGACCTGGTGCTAACTATGGAGTCGTTGGCGCACAGGTTCAATACAATTTTATTAATGATACAACAAAAAATTGGGCTGTCTCAACTCGCGCAAATGTTAGTTCTCTTTATGGTCCTGCCGATTTAAATCTTTATGTCTGCGGAGTGGATTTATTGGCAAGTAAAAAGCTTGCTGTAATTACTGACAAAGTTTCCGTGTCACCATATGCAGGCATTTCTTCTTTTGGATCAATTGCTCATGAAAAAACAGATGCAGTTGATCTTAAAGATGAATATGTATCAGGCTTACAAAGCATGGCTGGTGCTTCAGCTCAAATTTATTTCGCAAGGCTTGGAGTGGAGTACAATTTTGCAAAAGTAAATACATTCTCTTATAAGTTGGGGGTAAACTTCAAATTCTAAAATATTTAACTTTAACAAATCGATTATTTAAGAAATCAAGCAAAGAATTATGCAAAACTTTTCTAACATTGTGTAAGGATTAAACTAAATAATTACATCAATTTTGCATAGTAATAATTCAGTTACAAATTAATTCCAATCAAATGACAGAAAATCAAAATGACTCACGTAATCAGCAAACTGATAACAAGTCGAATCAGCAAAGAACACAGGATGGAAAAAAAACAGAGGAAACCAATCCTAACAACCCTAAGGCAAACCAAAATAATCAACAAGTTTCACAAAAATGGAACCAGAATCAACCAGATTCAAGTAAAAGTAAAACAAACACAGATGTTATGGATAAGAAGGAAGACGAAGAAGAAACAACTGATTCCGATTCTGAACAAGATAACAATAAAAACGGAAATCAAAACTACAAAAAAGGAACTATGTAATCCTGTTTTCTTAATGAGAAAAGCGGGAAGCTTCGGCAACCCGCCTTTTCCATTTGATTTCATGCTTCTCATTTGTGAATGATGTAAGCTTTTTTACAAATTGTATAACATATCTCGTTTGAATACCGCCGATCTTTGCTGAATAATTAAATCAAATCTTGACTTATAAAGGAAATTCAAATCTAAAATACAAATAAATAAAATGAATAAACTTAAGTTCATAAATGCAGCCATAATTTGGTTAACATTTGCAGCCATTATTTTTTTTGCAGCCTCATGCAGCAACAACCAAAAACCAGAAGACCCTAAAGATATTGCTGAAGAACACAATGAAGGCAAATTCGATAATAGCAAACTAGAGAAAGATGCACAGTTTCTTGTAAATGCCGCCGAAACTAATTTGGAAGAAATTAGCCTAA
>JANOJO010000761.1:0-13681 GCA_031418795.1 Bacteroidota bacterium
TTACCGTATGCCAAAATCTAAAAGTATTGTTCGCATTGGTGGTTCTAATATTGGAAACACATACCGCAGAACTGGTTTTGGAAGCCCGTATGTTGGCGGTCTGTATTATATGAGCTATGGCTATAATTTATGATCTGAATAATTATTTGATATAAATGAAAACGGTCCCGTCCCCACAGCAGTGTGGGGACGGGACCGTTTTTTTATACATAAAAAATCGTTGCTATGAAAGCTTACAGGTTGTTTCTGATATTTTAGCTCCATTATGATAGAGGATGAATTTATAAACTCCTTTTTCAAAAACATCTGGCTGAATTGTAAACAATAATTTTTTTGCTTCAGCTTTTGTGTATTCAAATTTCATTTTTCGGGTAAAACTTTTCCTGCCTTCTGCCTTTGTATCAAAGCTGCCGGCATCCCAAACTTCTGTATTCAGCGTTTTGCCGGATGGTTCTTTAATTACAATGATTACTTCGGCATTGGGATAGTCAGCAATATTGTTTTGAACAACAAAAGATGCAACAAATTTGTCGGCCCGCTTCAATTGGTTTGTTTCTATTTCCTTTTGATCCTGCCTGAGGTTTACAGCTGCAAATTTGATTTCTGACGCAACAAACGTTGATGCCTCATTTATTTTTTTTGTCAATTCCGTATTTTCAGCGCTTACCTTTTGCATATTCTGCTGAAGTGAATTCATCTCACTATTTAATTGAGCCAATATGCCGCTTAATTTTTTTCGTTCATCTGCCAAAGAAGAGTTCTCATTGCGTACAGACTCTATTCTTTCCTGCAGGTCTTTTATTTTTAACGAGGCTTCGTCCAGATCTGCCTTAGTAATATTTTTTCTTTTTAAAATAACACCAATATCATTTTTCAGCCTGTTTATTTCAGAAATACGAACTCCCAGTTCGCTTTTCAAATTTGAGTTGGCTGAATCAATATTTATTTTTTCCAACCCAAGCTCGTCAAGTGTACGGGTAAATATTTTTTTTAATGAATCTGATACGGCCTCAGCCACAGCAATTGAATCTTTAATAAATACTTCTCTTGTCTTTGTTGAATAACTGCTTTTATCATAAAGATGATATAACCATGTAAGCACTAAGCCTGCACTTAACAGTAATATTAATAAGGAGCGGTTTTCTTTCATGGGGGTCAAGCTAATTAAATATTGGAAGAAAAAAGGAATAAGAATTACACACTGTGGAAAACTTATAAAAAAAACCGCCCCGTCCCCAGAGCATTGTGGAGACGGGACGGCATAACCGAATGAAGCTATTTTAAAAAAATTACTTTAATGTTCTTACACCTTCGCCAATTTTAAAACCATTTTGATAAACCATTATTTTATAATCACCTTTTAAAAATTTATCCTGGTAAAGTGGCAACTGAACATTTTTGCGTTGTCCCTGCTCATAGTTAAGTGAAATTTTTGAAGTAAAAATCTGGTCACCGTCCTGCCGGGTAGTAAGTGTGCCGCCGCCAGTAGTTTCATTTGAAATTACTTTACCATCAGGCGCAGATACCATAATATACATATCAGCCGGGCCTGATTTTGCAATGCGGTTTTCCACATCAAAAGAAACCACCAGTTTATCAACTCTTTTTGCACTTGTTGTCTCTTTTTCTTTTCCTTTTCTTCTCTCATTCACTGCACTAATCTGAATATTGCTTGCAGAAAAAGTAGAGGCAACATCCACTGTTTCTTCCAATGCTTTTTTCTCCGTTTGTGTAGATGCAAGATTGGTTTCAAGACCTTGTTTGTCCTGACTAAGTTGAGTATTAGTATTCGTCAGCGTTATTACTTCTCCGGTAAGGCGGGTCACCTCTGCTTCCAATACACCAATTTTATCATTGAGTTCAGCAATTTTTGTTTTGGCAAGATTCAATTCTGCTGTTGATGCATTTTTCTTTTTTAAAATAGCATTGATTTCACCTTTCAGTTTTGATATATCACTTTGCCTGCCCGTAAGTTTGCCTTGCAAATCATTATTAGCAACTACAGTAGAATCATAATTCTTCAACGTGAAATCATAAAGAAGCTGAACAGAATCCCGTGAACTCAGGTATCTGACACCCTCTTCAGTTTTTTGCAGTATTTCCTTATCTGTTTTGTTTTTATCTAAAAGAAGGTAAGCCCATGTGCCTAAAAGTGCAACGGCCAAAAAGCCGATAATGATGTTTTTTGTGTTACTGTTTTTGGTTGGTGCATTTTGTGGTGTAGCAGAAGGATAGTTGGTGTTTGTCATTTTAAAATGAGATTTTAATTTTAAAAATTTTAGCAAATATATACTAACTGGAAAAATGGGGTTTTATTATTCGATATTAATTCCGGAAGAAAGCAAAATCATGCCAAAATTAAAATGATTGTGGAATTTTTTGTCAATAACTATTGTCAATGCAACTGCTCAAAGCCTGTATCTTAGCGCCTTATGTCTTACGAAAAAATTATTGGTGAGTGGAAAAAAAATATTTTCAAACCTCTTTACTGGCTTGAAGGTGAAGAAGAATATTTTATTGATAAAGTAATTGAATATGCTGAGCATAATATATTACCGGAAACTGAAGCCAGTTTCAACCTCACGGTTTTTTATGGAAAAGATGCAGCCTTGCCGGATATTATTAATGCATGCAGGCGTTACCCCATGTTTGCAGAAAGGCAGGTGGTTATTTTAAAAGAGGCACAACAAATGAGGGAAGTAGAAAAATTGGAGCCTTATATAGAAAACCTGTTAAGCTCCACCATCTTTGTTGTTTCTTATAAAGAAAAGAAAGTAGATGGCCGTACAAAATTTGCCAGGCTGATCAAAGAAAAAGGCGTACTGCTTACTACAAAAAAAATTTATGAAAACCAATTGCCACAGTGGACGGAAAAAATGGTAGCCGAAAGAGGGTTTGAAATAAACAGAAAAGCGCTGATGCTGCTGGTAGATCATATTGGCAATGATCTGAACCGGTTGGAAAATGAAGTGGAGAAAATATTAATAAACCTGGGAAAACGAAAAACCATTAACGAAGATGATATCGAAGAGTTTATTGGCATCAGCAAGGAGTTTAATGTTTTTGAATTTCAAAATGCACTTGCAGCAAAAGATTTGGCAAGGTGCATGAGGATTGTTCAATACTTTGAAGCTAATCCCAAAGCAGCACCTATCCAATTAATTTTGCCAAATTTCTATTCTTTCTTCAGTAAACTTTTTATGATTTACGGATTAAACAGCCGCGACGAAAAAACGGTGGCAGCAGCCACGGGCATCAATCCATTTTTTGTGAAAGACTATCTGCTTGCTGCAAAACAATATAGTTTTCCAGAAGTGGAAAAGGCCTTGCTTCTTTTGCACCAATACAATCTGCGCTCCGTTGGTGTGAATGATAAAGGCACCGAAGATGCATCGCTGCTGAAAGAAATGGTTTATAAAATAATTTCACCTTCTTAAATATTGCTTTTCTATAAAAACCTTTTCTTTGCTACCGCAAGCAACTTATCACAACAAACAGGCATCAACAATTAAACTTTAAAATGAAAAAACTTATTCTTGCTTTTTGCATAATCATTTCTGTAAGTATCACCGGATGTTTTGAATCGGCAGAGGAAACAACTATCAATGAAGACGGCAGCGGCATTGTACTGGCTACAATAGATATGAGTGCATTGATAAAGCTGGCAAAAATGGCTGGAAGTGATGAAATAAAGGATATAGATAAAAATTCTTTTGACACCCTGATTAAAATGTCTGATTACAAAGACAGCATAGAAAACCTGACTGAAGATGAGAAAAAAATATTGGACAATGCTACGATGAGAACAATAATGAACCCGGCAGATGATAAAATAATGATGACCTATACTTTTCCTTATTCCAATATGGCAGAGCTGATAACTATCAACAATGTGATGAAAAAAGCTTTGGATAAAACACAGGAAACCTTAATGGATAAAATGATGCCGGGTGGTGAAGAAGGAGAAAATATGATGGGAAATCTAAATATAGGAATGCCCGACCTTGATGATTATTTTATTCTTACTTATGAAAATGGAAAACTTTCAAAAAAAATAAATAAAGAAAAATACACTGAAGCAGCCAACGATAAAACACTTTCTTCACTTCAGGAGTTAGGCCAGATGGGTGTACCCATGACCATAAAGACTATATTTAATTTGCCAAGAGCCGCAACAAAAGCCGAAGGAAAAGGAATAAACATGTCTGCCGATAAAAAGAAGATTACCATCGAAGCAACACTTGAGGATTTCTTTGATGAGCCTTCGCTGTTTGAATATGAAATTGAATACTGAAATAAAAATTCCCTGTCACACTGGTTTTTTATAAACCTTTCAAACTTTCAATCTTATCATTATCAATTTGCTTCACCAGTTCTTCCAAAGAATTGAACTTTGCTTCTGCCCGAAGAAATTTTTTTACATAAACCCTGATTGTTTCACCATAAATTTCTTTATCAAAATCAAAGATGTTTACTTCAATCACTCTGTGCTTACCATCAACCGTTGGCCGGAAGCCGATACTCATCATTCCTTTAAAATGAGAATTGGGTAATTGACTGCTCACCTCAACATACACCGCATAGATTCCATCGCCGGGAATAATTTTTTCTTCGCTCATAATTTTAAGATTGGCTGTTGGATACCCAAGCTGCCTTCCCAATTTATTTCCATGCACCACTTCGCCTTCAAAAAAGAAATCGTAACCAAGCAGTTTATTGGCCGTATCTGTATCGTTATGTAAAATTGCTTCACGAATATTAGTAGAACTGATGGCAACTTCATCAAGCAAATGTTTGGGTATTTCTTTTAGCTGGAAATTATAAACTGGCGCCAATTTTTCCATCAGCCGGTAATCGCCAAGCTTTTCCCTGCCAAAGCGATGATCGTAACCAATAATAATGGTATGCGGGTGTAATTTTTCTACAAGAAAATTTTTAATATACTCTTCTGCAGGCTGGTTGGCAAATGCATCAGTAAAAGGCACGATTACCAAATTATCAATTTCAAACTTTTCAAGTAAAGAAATTTTTTCTTCCAACGTATTTATCAGCCGGATTCCAAGAATAGCAGACGAAACCACTTTGCGTGGATGCGGATGAAAAGTAATCAGCACTGATTCTCCAACTATTTTTGCCGCCTCGGCTTTTAAGCGGTTTAGAATTTGACGGTGCCCCAAATGCACACCATCAAAAGTACCAATGGTGATTACCGCATTTTGGAAAGTGGGAAGATTGTCAATATCGTGATAGACTTTCATATTTTACAAAATAAATGTTCAATGCTCAATATCCCCCGCCTGACAGCAAAAAATAAAAATAAATAGTCGGGCAGGAATGTTCAATGTTCAGTTATTTTTGCCGCAATATAAAATTTACGGATGTCTTTATATTCAAAACGGGGAGTTTCTGCCCAAAAAGAAGAAGTACACGCTGCTACCAAAAGCCTTGACAAAGGACTTTATCCAAATTCATTTTGCAAAATTTACCGCGATGTTCTTTGTGGTGATGATGATTGGGTGAATGTGATGCATGCAGATGGCGCAGGCAGCAAATCTATTCTTGCCTATTTATATTGGAAAGAAACCGGCGATGTATCTGTATGGAAAGGAATAGCTCAGGATGCTATCGTAATGAATCTTGATGATTTGCTTTGCGTGGGTATTTATGATCAATTACTTTTTTCATCAACCATTGACAGAAATAAAAATCTAATTCCTGCTGAAATTTTGGAAGCAGTAATTACCGGTACGCAGGAATTTTTTGATAAAATGAAAAGCTTTGGTGTAAACATTACTTATATGGGTGGCGAAACTGCCGATGTGGGTGATGTGGTAAGAACGATTGCAGTAAATGGAACCATGACGGCAAGATGGCCAAAGTCAAAACTGATTACCAATGAAAAAATAAAAGCAGGCAATGTAATAGTTGGTTTAGCTGGTTTTGGAAAAACAAATTACGAAGAAGAATACAACAGTGGTATTGCCAGCAATGGTCTTACTTCTGCACGTCATGATGTACTCCATAAAACTTATGGTGCAAGGTTTCATGAATCATATGATAATTCGCTGGATGAGGAAGTTGTTTATATTGGTCCTTATAAACTTACTGATAATGTTCAATGCTCAATGATCAATAATCAATTTTCAATTGAAGTAGGCAAGTTACTACTAAGCCCCACCAGAACTTTTGCACCGGTGATGAAAGAACTTTTGGAAAATCATTTTGATGCAATACACGGATTAATTCATTGCAGTGGCGGCGGACAAACCAAATGTTTAAAATATATACCGGAAAATGTCCGCATTGTAAAAGATAATTTAGTTGAGCCACCTGTTATTTTTCAATTGATTCAGAAAGCAAGTAAATCTGATGACAGAGAAATGTACCAGGTATTTAATATGGGCACACGGTTGGAAATTTATACAAATGAAAAAGATGCTGATAAAATAATCAGCGTTTCAAAAAGTTTTGGTGTGGAAGCACAGGTGATCGGCAGGGTAGAGGAAAGTGAGAAGAAAGAGTTGGTGATAAAAGCAAATGGTTTTGAACTGAATTATTGATATTCTCTCCTCAAACGCTATAAGAAATTTTTTGTGTAATCTCTTACTGCCTGTTCAAGATTAGTCTTTACTTCTTTCCAGCTTCCTGGAATCAGGCAAACAGGATCTTCTTCGGTTTCGGCGCTTTCAAAAGCAGTCAGACTGTGAATGATGTAACCTGTATCGATGGGAGGGAATTTAGTTTTGAAAAATTTTATCATTTCTTCCAGTGAATATTCATGAAGTAAAAGTTCAATATCCCAATAATCTTTTTTTGAAAACCGGTTACCAATTGCCTGTAGTTTCATTGGAATAATATCAGGAATGCTTATTAACCTGATTCCATCAATTAAATCGAAAGGCTGAAGCCATTCAAACGGATACAGAATAAAATCAACTTTTACACCTTCTATCATGAACATCATTGTCTGGTTTTGTTCAAATATCAGTTCAGCTTTTTTAAATTGTCCCGTAACCATTTGATAAATTACCTGGTTATTGAAAGATGTACTGGTAAAGAAGTCAAGGTCAGTGGAAAAGCGATGTCCTTTTCTCAGAGCAATGCTGGTGCCGCCTCCCAATGCAAAAGAGGTTAAAGACGGTTGAAGGCAAAGATGAATCAGTAGCTCCAGGGTAATGGGTTCGACTGCATTTTTATATAACATGCAAAGTCAGTTTTTTGAAGCTGTAAAATAGTGCATAAAAAACTAAGTACCGGTTTGCGAAGAAAAGAAGTATGAATGATTTCACGGCGGATGCGATCAAGCCCATAGTATCGCATAACGGCTACCTGGTCATTCCAGTCGCCGTAGTTGAATACTTTGTACATAACAAACAGAGATTTTTTTTCAAAATCTATTTTTTCAAATGACACATCCCAGAAGGCTTTTTTTGAGATGTTTGGTGACTGCATAATTTTTTACATTATTGATTGTAAAGTTAAAGATTTAAAAAGTTATACTCATTTCAAAAAGTTTTTGGTGTGGATGCACAGGTGATCGGCAGGGTAGAGGAGAGTGAGAAGAAGGAGCTGGTGATAAAAAATATTTACGGAAAAACGATTTCTTATTAATAAACCTAGTGATTCATAACTACAAAAGTTAGTGGTTGCTTTCTGTAAGCAGTCACATTATTTCCATTTTGCATTGCAGGAATCCAATTGGGAGATTTTTTCATTACTCTTAATGCTTCTACTTCCAATCCATATCCGTGATTAGTAAGTGTTTTCAAATCACTAAGGCTTCCATCTTTGTGAACTATAAACTGAATAATTACCATGTAGGAACCACTGGGTGCATTATTATTTAATGGAACATTTGCTTTTAAATTTTTTTCAAGAAAATTTCTCCATGCTTTTTCACCACCGGGAAAAGATGCTTCTATTTGTGCTTTTTCAAAAACTTTGTTGTCTTCACCTGTTTGAGGATTTATTTGGAAATAAACAGATCCTAGTAAGAGGTTCTTTTTTTTCTTATTATATACTTCTATTATAGCTTTTCCCGGATTGTTTACCCGGACAATATAATTACCATTTCCTGTTGATGTTATTTCGCCTTGAGTAATAGTTACAAATAAATCGGCGCTTTTAACTTTATCAGCATTAATTGTGATTGCATTATCTGTACCCGTATAAAGAATATAACGGTCTTTAGTAATCACTTCCAACCCATCTTGTTCAACAACAAAAGTGATGGGTTGTTTGCGGTATGCTTTCACATGTTCGCCATCCTGTAAAGCCTGTAACCAGGGAGGGCTGTTTCGTAATACCCTGAGTACTTCTTCTTCCATACCGTAGCCAAAATTAGTAAGGACTTTAAGATCAGATATAAGTCCAAATTCACCGACTATGAATTGAGCCATTACGGTATATATTCCAATTGGTGCACCATTATCTATCGGAATATCAGCTTTAAGATTTTGTACAAGAAACTTTACCCACTCAGAATGGCCTCCCGGAAAAGATGCCTCAACTTCCACTTTTTCAAATACAATTTCTTTATGAAGAGAATCAGTAGTTTTATTATCCTGCGCAAAGATGTACTGTGAGGATATGAAAATAAAAAAGAAAAATAACAATTTTGAACCCATAGAAAATATTTTATAATGCTAAATTAAAGATAGGTTTTTCCAAAAAACAATAAAGTTTTAATGTAAAGAATCACAGGTGAGTGGCAGGTAGAGTAGAGTGAGATGAAGAAGTTGGTGATAAATGTCGGAAATGGATTATTGATTTTTTTATTTTTTTAATTCTTATTCACTTATTTTGCAGCAAACCCATTAGCATGTCAGATTATATTATTGAACTTCGTCACGCAAATATTTATCAAAGCAATAGCCCAATACTTCAGGATGTAAATCTTACAGTAAGCAAAGGAGAATTTGTTTATCTGGTTGGTAAAACAGGAACAGGTAAATCAAGTTTACTGAAAACTCTTTATGGCGAATTACCATTGACAGAAGGAGAGGGGACTGTTGCCGGTTTTAATCTTCGCCAGTTGGATTGGAAAAAAGTTCCTTACCTGCGCCGTACACTTGGTGTGGTGTTTCAGGATTTTCAATTGCTCACAGATAGAAATGTAAATGAGAATCTTCGGTTTGTACTTACAGCCACCGGCTGGAAGGATAAAAAACTAATGGATGAAAAAATAATGGATGTGCTGGATAAAGTTGGATTGAAATCAAAGGGTTTTAAAATGCCATTTGTACTGAGTGGCGGCGAGCAGCAAAGAGTGGATGTGGCAAGAGCATTACTCAATTCTCCTAAACTTATTCTTGCTGATGAGCCAACGGGTAATCTTGATCCGGAAACCTCTGATGAAATAATGAACCTGTTATTTCATATTTCAAAAGACTATGGCGCCACTATCGTAATGGCTACACATGATTATATTGTTGTACAAAAATTTCCTGCCCGCATGATTCGCACTGAAAGGGGAAGAGTAAGTGATAATGCTACCATATCCATTGAATAAGCTGCTGTACATTTTTCTTGTTATCAAAAATTTGCGGCAATAATTTTTTCCTGAGTTTTATTTCTTCTTCGCCAAATGGCAAATGATAAAGTTGTGTAATAATAGATGCAATGGCTTCAGCATTTACTCCAACATGACAAGCTGCTTCAAGTCCTGAGCCATTCACGGCAGCTTCATTTACCACACAATGCCGGCCATTAAATAAAGCATTAATCAGTTTCAGTTTTATACCCGTATTATTTAAAGATGGTAAAACATGAATTTGTGCATTAGAAATAAGTTCTTCCATTTCCTGCTCTGTTGGGTTTGCTATTATTCTTACATTTTTATTTCTGCTGACAAATGTTTTCAAACCAGTTGAAGGGTTTCTTCCGGCAATAACGAATGGGGTATTAATTTTTGAAAAAACATTTTTCACCAACCAGATAACTGCTTTTTCATTTTCAGCAACTGCCAGGTTGCCGTGGTATAAACAATAATCACCAATGCCTTCTTTGCATTTTACTTCAGCAGAAGGAATAAACACAGGTAAATATTTCACATCGCTTTTTTCAAATATTTCTTTATAATAACTGGCATCATTTTGTGATACGCTGATGATAGGTAAATTTTCCGGCAGCCGTTTTTCATATTTTCTTAAAAAGATACTTTCATTAAGAAAATAAATTTTTTTAAAAAGGTTTTTCTCATGCTGAAACAAATGGCTGTAGTAAAGCGACTCTACATTGTGCAAACGAAGAAAGATTTTTCTTTCTCTCTTTAATAATTCAAAAAAAAAAGACGTGCAATGAATGCCTTCCATTAAAACCGGGTCATCGTCAAGCAGCAGATTATTCAACAATTCAGGATTTGCTCTTGACTGAACGATATAAGGTTTGTTAAGCGATATACCTTTCCATCCGGTTAGTCTTTTATAATAATGAACTTCTTCACAGTATTTTTTCAATTCATCCTGTTCCGTTCTTTCTCCGTATAAAAAACAATGCAGTTTAATTTTTATTCCTTCTTCATGCAATGCCTTCAGTTTATAAAAAAGATCAACCACGCCGCCATAGTCAGCCGGCCAGGGTGTATCGTGACAAATGATATGAATTTTCTTTTCACTCATTAAACAATTTATGATAAAATGCCAGTAATATTTTTTCTTCCTGCTGCCAGTTTAATTTTTCTCTTGCCATTATACAATTACTTTTCAGTTTGGAATAAAATTCCTTGCCGGCAAAAAGTTTATTCACTGCATTTGCAATTGTTTGCGGTTCCAGATCTTCTATAAGAATTGCCACTTCATATTCCTTATTTATATTTCTGTATTCAGGATAATTCATGGTTACTTGTGGCAAGGCAGCATGAAAATAATCAAAGAATTTATTGGAAAGAGATAAGTATTGATTCAGTCCTTCTTTTTCAAATGGATTAATTGCAATGGTTGCTGCCTCTGTTTTCATTTTAAGATCAGCGGGGCTTAACATTCCCCAGAAAATTATTTTTTCTAAAACATTATATTTTACAACTGCTGTCTTCATTTCATCCATAAAATTTCCATCACCACAGATCCATAATACGGCATCAATATTTTGCATGGCTGCTATTAGTTTATCCAGGCCACGGCCTTTGTTAATGGCTCCCTGGTAAATTAATACATTTTCTTTTTTTTCAATTTCCCTCTGGGGCGAAAGCCAGGGCATATTCCTGATAACTTCATAATCCACTCCATTTTTTCTTTTAAAAATATCTGCAATGCTTTTACAAACAGTGTATCCATTTTTAAAACGTGGTATCATTGTTTTTTCCACCCAATTCCAGTATTTATAAATGAGTGGGCGGCTTATCACTTCTTCTAATTGAGTAAAATATTCATGGGCATCATATACCCGCTTCACTCTTTTAAATATTGAAACAAGATAACATGGCAAGATAGTATCCAGATCAATGGCACAAATACAATCAGCTTTTTTAAATAAAAGGTAAAAGAACAGCCGGATATTATATTCTGCATAAAAAAATTTTCCGCTTTTAAACAGACAGTTAATTCTTTTTTGAGAAAATTGTTTTGTTTGCAGATCAACAGAATTTTTTCTTTTATACCCCACTAATAAAACATGGTACCCCGCAGCAGCAAGCGACCCGCAGATGCGCTGCATCCGCTGATCGTAACTGAGATCGTTTGTAACTGTAAAAATTATTTTTTTCAAACCGGTTCAAATATAAATGAAAAGCCCCGATCCTGCCTGAGGCGGAACCGGGGCATCTTGCTTTAATTTTTTTTTATTGATTCATATCCATGCCATTCATACTTTCTCTTTCACCCTTCATATTTTTCCGTTTGAAAAGATTTGGATCAAATTTTCCAAACCGCCAGTTGAAATTAAGACGAAGCATTTGCGGATCCCTGCGGCGTAATACATCCTGTACAAAATAAGGCGACTCAGAATGAATATAGGTACGGCGGGTTTTAAAAATATCATTTATGTTTAAGGATACAGATGCGGCCTTGTTTTTCAAAAATTCAAATTTGACTGCTGCATCTACAAAATAATTTGGCCGTACATAACCCTGTGCTGATGTAGGCTGACCAAAGCCCATACCCATCATACCCATACCGCCGCCTCTGCTGCCACTGCCTCCGGGAGGTAAAATAGTTTTTGACTGGTACTCTCCTGAAAGCTGGATAGTGAAATTTTTTGGCAGTTTAAATGTGTTATTCAATTTTCCAAACCAGCTTAAAAACTGATCTTGTTTTGGCTGAGTTGGATCATCAATCTTAATTTTAGAAGTATAAAGATTCAGGTTTGATGTAAGCTCCCAGATTTTAGTTATTTTATTTTTCATGGTGTACTCAAGCCCTGTTACATAACTTGAATTGGCATTGATGTAAGTGTTCAGCACATAATCTTTACCATTTACCGGGCTGGTAAATTTTTCCTGGAAGGTGGTAATCAGAGCGTTTGTGTTTTTATAATAAATTGTAGTCAGAATATTATCTTTGTTTTTCAAAATTTTCTGGTAAGAAAGTTCAATTGAATTTGTAAACTCCGGCTTCAAACCAGGGTTTCCTTTTCTCAGGTTAAGAAAATCAGATGAATCAGTGTAGGGAGTAAGCTGGAAAAAATTAGGACGGTTTATTCTTCTTGAATAATTCAATTGCAATTCCTGATCTTTCTTCATCTTCTGAGTAAGAAACACACTGGGGAAAAAGCTTATTGGAAAATCATTAACAAACTTTTCATTTGTTTTCAACAGGGTTGCTTCGTAGCTGGAACTTTCTACCCGTAAACCCAACTGGTATCCAAAATTTTTCAACTGATTAGTTAATGTGGTATAGCCGGCTATTACATGATCGTTACTTTCATAATCAATTTGTGAAGAAGGCTGAATTACAAACTGGCCGGATGAGTTGAGCTGGTAAAAAGCATTTGTGCTGTTCGATTTATTGAAAGCACCGCGTACACCCATTTCCATTTTCGATTTTTCAGTAATTGGGTTTACAAAATCACTTTGTATTACCAGGTTTTTTCCTTCGCCTGTTCCATTTTGCTGTTGAGTAAAACTGTTCAGTACAGTATTGGAAGGGTAATTATAATAATCGGTAATAATATTATTTGAGCTTTCATTTTTTCTTGCATTAAATGTGGCATCGGCTGTCCATTCTCTTCCTGCTTTTGGAAAATTATGTTTGAAACTAAGTTGTGATCCCAGGCTGCGGAACATGCCGTTTGTATTAGAAGCTCTTTCTGTGTAAGAAGAAGTTTTTACGCTGTACAAAGAGTCAACAAGCAATTCGCTGATCGTTCCCGGTCTGAATTTTCCACGGGCCATACTTACGTTTCCAGAAATCGTATTCCTGTTATTAAGAAAAAAATCGAAGCCGGCTCTGCCAAAAAGAAAATTATGGCCGGAAATACTTTTATCATTTTGATAAAGAATTGTATTGGGATTATCCAGAATATTATAACGCTCCGTTTCGCCGGTTCCTTTCGATTTGCGCTGATTAATGTTGACACTGGCAAACAGGTTCACTTTATTTTGTCTTAAACTAATATCTGTACCAAATCCCACTTTAGCTCTTGAATCTATACTTGAACGGATACTTCCGTTATAACCAACTTTTTTATTTTTCTTGAGTACTACATTCAATATACCCGAAGTGCCGCCAGATGCATCAAATTTTGC